>CBFDDS010000104.1:0-2651 GCA_965603625.1 Candidatus Woesearchaeota archaeon | reverse complement strand
CCCTGGTCTGTCTTTTCTATTACAGGAACATGCTTCTCCTTAGCAGCATCCACAGTGTTCTCTTTCAAGAGCTCCATAGGCTTTCCGCAGCACACCAGCTCTCCAGCGCTTGCATGCACAACCTCAACAATGTTGCCGCACACATTGCACTTATAGATTTGGTTTAATTCAGTCATTATATCACCTTATTATCTCTTAATCATTTATCCTCCTTTTTCTTATCTCTACATCCACAACAACAGCACATAAAAATCACCTCGTATTATCTTTTTACAAATAAGCCACACCAGCACTCGCCTTTATCCTTCCATCTTTCCTGTTCTTTGAAATTACAAGGGCAGAGCAGTCGCATATCCCTTCCTGTTGTTCCGTCTCTTAATCTGCAGGGGCAGAACCTAGAGCCATACTTCTCTAAATTTGTTAGGACTCCGTCTGCTACTCCTTCAAAATGGGCTCTGTCTGGATTTAGCATAAAATCTTTTCCTTGCTCAAATCTTTCCCATATCTTGATTAGGTCTTCTTTATTCATTTTTATCCAAGAGCCTCTTCTAGTGCTTCCTGGTCAAAGCCAACAATTATTTTGCCGTCTATGTCCAGCACAGGCACGCCCATCTGCCCGGACTTCTCTATCATCTCTTTTGCTGCTTCCTGGTTTTCAGCAACATCAATATCATCAAACTCCACTTTCTTTTCATTTAAGAAGTCTTTTGCCTTATGACAATAAGGACAGGTTGGTGTAGAGTAAACTTTTACTTGCTTTGCCATTTTGTTCACCTCCTAATAGGGTATGTCTTTAGCAGCACTGTTCGCATCCCTCTTCAAAGCACATGCACTCAGGCTCATAGTACTCTTTTGGGTGCTTGCATGAAGGACACTCCTTTGGCGGCTCTTTTCCCTCATGGATATAGCCGCACTTTGAGCATTTCCATCTGATGGGCTTCTCTCTTTTGTACAGGGTTCCTTTCTCAACCATCTCAAGCAGCTTCTTGTATCTTGCCTCGTGATGGGCTTCTACCTTGCCTATCTGCCTGAAGAGCTTGCTGCCTCTTTGTTGCCCTCTACCTCTGCATCCTTTGCAAAGTTGGGGTACATCTCGCTTGTCTCATAGTGCTCGCCCTCAATAGCAGCCTTTAGATTGGCCTTTGTGTCGCCTATGCCTTTGAGGAGCTTGAACTCGTCCTTGGCGTGCTGATGCTCGTTCAAGGCTGTCTCATCGAATATCTTAGCAATATAATGATATCCCTGCTTCCTCGCGACCTTTGCAAAATAATCATACTTATTTCTTGCCTGGCTCTCCCCGGCAAAAGCAGCTTTTATATTATCCTCTGTCTTAGTCATAATAAATCACCTCATATCTAATTTTATATCCCTAAACTTACTTGGAGATATGCTGGTTTCTTTTATATTTTCTTGTTTTTTTCTCATTTTAAGGAAAATGTAGCATTGCAAGTTGGGGGGTTGACCTTGGGGGACATATACCTCCTTGCCTGTGCAAAATTGACAATGCCAGCCTGGATGTGTGAGTAGGATGCAGTGGATTCATACCGCGTTGATAAGAATCCGGCTCTTTTTTCTTTTATTTTATAAGTGCATCTCTGCTTTAAGGTAGCTTCTAATGAACCTTGCTCTCTCAAGGTCCATGCCTTCGATGTCGTCGAGATTGACTTCAACCGAGTTCTCGTACTTTTTCATTTGCCCACCCCTGACATTCCTTCTGTAATATAGGCACCTTTAGAAATATATAAATATAATCACTTTGAAATATAGGTTATTCCTACAAAAACGTTTGGATTAAAAGGAAAACTTTATAAATAATCCTTTACTACCTTTACTTTATAAACCAATAACCTGCAGGTGAATTCTAAAATGAGCTCAAAAAACTATCAAGCAAGGGTGGATGAATTCAAAAAGAAGATTCAGTTCAATGAAAGACTAGGCTTGGATGACAGGGACAACACCCTCTTATCCATGATACAGAAAAACCCAAAAGTATCCCAGGAAGAGATAGCCAAGAAGATAAAGCTCTCCCAGCCCTCAGTAGGAGCAAGGATAAGAAGACTGCAGGAAAAAGGAATCCTGCACACAGTGAATGGAGTGAACTTCAAGGTAGTAGACCTGAGCCTAGCAAAAGTGGATATTGATGCAACAGACACAACAGGAATAATAAAGGAATTTGACCACTGCCCCTTCTTCATCAACGCCCTGGTGATGTCAGGAAAATACAACCTCTGCTTATTCTTCATGGCAACAGATATGAAAAGACTGGAAGGGATTGTCAATCACCATCTCAGAGGCAACCCCAAGGTAAAAGAGGTGCAGATGAATATAGTGATATCAACAGCAAGAGATTTAGTGCTGCCCCTCAATATAGACTATGAGAACAAGGTGCAGGTAACCCATGAGCAGAAGTGCATGGATGAGCTGAAGAACTTGTAGATAATAAGCAACAAGCCAGATAAAAGATGGATAACAAAAAGCTAGGGATAATATTAATCATGGTTTGCATATTGCTAACAATTTTAAGTGTTTTGGTTGTATCAGCAACTCTTTCAAACCCTCGAGCTGTAGAAGATGCTGAGCCAGACACATCAGAACCAGTTGTAACTGCTTCAGGAAGTTGTGCTCCGCCCCCTACATGTGGACCAAACACC
>CBFDDS010000103.1:0-2685 GCA_965603625.1 Candidatus Woesearchaeota archaeon | reverse complement strand
TTGGTTACATCAAAAACCACAAAGATGTTTTTGCCTTTAAACTTCTTAGCTTGCCTTCATAATACTTGACAGCGCTGTTAAAAGCCTTGAGGTTATATTTCATTGAGAAGAAAATATTGGGTATTAATTAATAAAGGTTGTGATTTTACCTTGGTTTCACACAAACCAAGCTCTTTGTGCTCTTTGTCAGGACTTCTTTCTTATTGCCTAGATAAACATCATCTTCAATTCTTATCCCAATCCTTGTTCTTGGGTTATAGTAACCTGGCTCTATTGTAAAAACACTCCCCTTTGCCAGCCTGTCTCTAGATTTAGCTGCCAGAGAAGGTTTCTCATGAATCCTTACACCAATCCCATGGCCCAGCCCATGCACAAAATATTTTTTATCCTTGCCAAAAAGCTTAAGAGAATAATCATAGAGTTTTTCTGCTCCCATACCAACCCCTGCTTTCTCAATACATTTTTCTTGTATGCCCCTTACTTTTTCATAAGCCTCAACTTCCTTCTTTGAAGGTTTACCAATATAAATCGTTCTAGTCATGTCTGACAAATAACCCTTGTACTTAATCCCGAAGTCAAGTATCAGAAAACCCTTCTTTAATCTAGAATTCGGTTCATGATGAGCAACAACAGCATTGCTGGCATTGGCTACGACTGGCTCAAAGGATAGTTCTGCACCTGATTTTAAGGCCTCTATTTTCATAAACTTAACAATGTCTGTTTCTGTCTTAAACTTAAAGCTAGTGATAATCTTCTTGAAAATAGAGTCTCCAAGCCTGCATGCCCTTCTTATCCTAGCAACCTCTTCTTGGGTCTTGCTCTCCCTCAGATTCTCCAAGAATCTGCTCACATCCCTTGTTCTAAAATGCTTTCTTAAAAAATTCTTCTGCCTAACGAGTAGCTCAGGATTATCAACCCCAACTCTCTTTACCCTGTGCTTCCTGATAAAAGCCTTGAAATCCTTTGTAAACTCCTTCCACTGCACAACTCTAAAGCCAG
Organism: Candidatus Woesearchaeota archaeon; assembly: GCA_965603625.1. Classification (GTDB taxonomy): domain Archaea; phylum Nanobdellota; class Nanobdellia; order Woesearchaeales; family SM23-78; genus SM23-78. Next base: position 1,686 of record CBFDDS010000103.1, on the reverse strand, counting down.
TAAACCTAGGAGCATAGAGAGGAGAGAGGAAGAGGTAATTGCCTTTCTTAGTCAAAAACATGATTCCATGCTCATAATCCCACTGGACAAAGTACTTGAAATTAGAGTCCTTGTTGAAGAGCACAATCGCATCAAGCTTTTTGGCTTGCAGATGATTTTTTACTTCTGAGAGTCTCATTGGTAGGGGATTATTTCATCATTATTTAAATTTTATCAACACTGGACACCTCATCGTAAAGCTTATAAACCATGACTTGATTTTTCTTATTACCATGATTAGTGTTAGCTTGCTCTCCAGTTATGAATATTGTGCTCGAAAGCTCTTCCTTGAAAAGGTGCTAAAACTCGAAGTCATCCCAAGAGAGGCTGTTGTTAAGGGCAGTATAAGGCACCAGGTGCATGACAGGATTAGCAAGGTAGAGGAGGACTTTGTTAAAAAAATAAAAACAGAGGTGAGCTATAAAAAGCTCCTTGAAGACTACAAAAAGGTTCATTCAGATATTCTAAGAGAAAGCATCATCAAGAACAAAAGCAAGCTGGGAGAGCTCAAGATTCCCTTAACAGACTTCTTTAGGGACACCTGGCCTCTTGTGCTCAATGAGTCAAAGGACAGGGCTTTTAATGTTCATGACTTTATAAAAAAACACAAGGTCTTTGGTGACGAGCTATGGAAAGAGCTGAGCCCAAAGATAGAAACAGAGTACTACATCAAATCAGAGGGTTTAATGCTCAAAGGGGTTATAGACAAGCTTGAGATATATGAAAATAAGCTGGTCAGAGAGGTTGTTCCTTATGAACTCAAAACTGGCTCTGCTCCAAAAGAAGGGGTGTGGCCAGGACACAAGCTACAAACAGGAGCATACATAATGCTCTTGGAAAAGAACAAGATGTTTGTGAGAGAGGCCTTTGTCACCTATCTTGATGTTAACGAGGCAAGACCTATCATGATGAATCCCTTTCTTGAGAAGAAGGTGTTTGAGACCAGAGATGCTGTTCTAGAGCTTTTCAAAGGCAAGGAGACCCCTGCCTTCTGTGATAACAAGAATAAATGCAAGGCCTGCCCCCTTAAAGAACAGTGCTATGATGAAAAATTTATAAACAAAAGAATGTCCCTTCTTTCTTGAACCGGGCCTGTAGTCTAGTGGCTATGACGTCACCCTCACAAATCTTTTTGAGAACGGTGGAAGTCGCCGGTTCGAGGGAATAATCCGAAAATCCGGCCAGGCCCATATCTTATATGCCCACTAGAAAAATCTCAAACCCTAACCCTCAGCCTTTTCACGTGAGGGCTGGCCTGCCATAACTGTTTCCTTCTCTTCTTGCCTGCTTTTACTATTGCTCCTTTGTCCTTTAATTCTTTTAGCTTTGCAAAGGCTGTTGATTTAGAAATCCTGAAATGCCTAGCAATCTCATTTATTGTCTTGGAGCCTGTCATTAGGTATACAAGCCAGTCTCTCTGCTGCTTGTTAAACCTCTTTTCAAAGGCTTGTATCTTCCTCTTCTTATCCTCTTTCTCAAGATACACATATGCATTAACATTAACATTTTTCAACTCAAGAATCTCTTTTGCGCCCCAGTAAGTAACCAAATATGTTTTGTTAACAAGCAGGGGATTATTGTGCTTGAATTTTCTATAATGAAAATCAAATATCATGTCAGTATACTCGAGTAATTTACGAGGATTGC
>CBFDDS010000102.1:0-2721 GCA_965603625.1 Candidatus Woesearchaeota archaeon | reverse complement strand
GACAGCTTAATGAGGATTTATTGACATATAATAATGTTCAGTATAATGGTGTGGTTGTGTTTAATGGAACCTTCCGAGGGTGTGGATTCAATAACTCATTATTCCATCTCAGCCCTGAGTTTGAGGCAGGACCCAACAGGTGCGTACCAGATGCCAACGGAAGCCTAGGCCCTGTCTGCTTACAGACCATAGAGGATTGGCCCAACCCAGGAGCCAACTTCACTGCTCTGAGCCCTTTCAGAACCAACCAGTCTCTGATAAGAGCAGCAGACCAGTGTACTATCCTTCCAATCTCTAGCGGAGTTTACTGTAGCTTTAACAACACTTGGGAGTTAACTAATGGGCTGAATCTCTCTCATAAGTGTTTTGTGCCAGACGACTTATTGGAATACATGAGAGCACAAGCCGGTGGTGAGAACCTGACTGGAGAATGGTGCTGTGAACCCAACCAGTGTTGGGATCCTCTCGACGGCCAATGTATTGAACAACAACTTGGAGCGGGATTATACTATCAGCTTAATGACTCTGCTGCCTACAAATGCTTACAGGGAGCCTGGGTGAATGTATATGCTACTGGTAAGAGGACTCCTGATGGCTGCTTTGCAGGAATCTGTCCGCAGGACTCTCAGTGCTTCTATGACCCGGCAGGAGACCCATCTGATAATAATAATGTGAGCGAAGGAGCCAATCCGCAGTGCATCGATGATGGCCAATATATAGGAGATGTTGTGTGCGAGGCAGGCAACTGGACCACAAGAACTAGGAAATTAGCCGGTGTCCTAGCAGGCTTGGTTGACTTTGCTACTGATGACTTTGTCATGATGTGCGGTCCGCCAGAAAAAGTGCTTAACTATGAGCCGCGCCCCTGGTTCACTAATAACTTCTGTGTTATGAACCTGAATGACCAGAGGATTATAGGAGTGACTCTTAACAAACCAGTATATGACCCTAGCAACAACACAGATTTCAGGGCAGCTCTTGAGCAGAGATTCTTGATGGCCTATCGTTATGAAGGGGTTAACTTCACCTTTGATCCAACATGTAGCCAGAGCGCAGACACCTTCCTGAAATGTGCAGATATCAGTTTCAATAACAGGGACTATTTACATCTCTATTATAATGATGAGTATGAGCTGGTGGTCTTGAGTAATGAGAATATCTATGCTCTTAACGGAGGTGTAGGGGCCCTTATCTGCGCTGCTCTTCCTGACTGGCTCAAATGGCTCTGTCCTGTACCAACCCCTCTTGAACAGAGCTTGAATGATGTAAGGCTTTTCAACATGACCTATGGTGCAAAGCTTGGAGCTAACCAGTGGGTATTTGGGGTGGCTGAACAGCTATGCGATCCTATAACGCGCGACCGCGACATGATTTACTCTTTCAACTACTCTGGCTTCTCGGCGAGAGACTTGAGTTATATAACCTCACAAATCAAGGCAGACGAGGTTAACATAACCCGGGACCAGAGGCACATATTTATTAAGAACCCAAAGAAAGAGGATGCCTGGGCTGCACTTACCCTTCTAAGGAATACAGCGCAGGAATAAAAATGCAGGGCATACAAATTTTTTTATTTTTTGAGGTGAATGATTAATGAGAAAAGCGGCTTATGCTGGCTTGTTCTACCCCAAGACAGTCGGAACGCTTACTAAAACCCTGGAAGAGTGCTTCACAGGAAAACTCGGACCAGGAGCTCTTCCTACAAAGCCAAGGCCAGGAGCTCTTCCTGTTAAAGCAGTTATATCTCCTCATGCAGGCTATGTTTATAGCGGTATGGCTGCTGCTTGGAGCTACAAGGCCCTGGCAGAAACAGAACTCCCAGACCTCTTTGTTCTTATTGGACCAAATCATAGAACTAATGAGTCAGGGATTTCACTTGACACCTTTGAAACCCCTCTCGGGCTTGTAAGGCCAGACCAAGAGTTTGGGAAAGCCCTTGCAGGCAAGGGAAATATCAAGATTAATGAGGAGGCACACCTTCCCGAACACAGCCTAGAAGTCCAGTTGCCCTTTCTGCAGTTTGCTCTTGCTGACAGGGCTGAGAAAATTAAAATCCTTCCTCTTCTAGTATCTGATGACCTTGATATTGAGAGTGCTGCTAAGGATTTAAAGGGAACAATTACTGAGCTCAAAAGAAGGGTTGCCTTTATTATCAGCTCGGATTTCACACACTATGGCCCCAGCTATGGTTACCTACCATTTAAAGACAATATCAAGAAAAATCTTTCAGATTTAGATATGGGTGGTGTTAACTTCATAAAAAAAGGCGATGCAGAGGGGTTCCGGGATTATGTTCACAAAACAGGAGCCAGTATTTGCGGCTATCTCCCAATAATCCTGCTCTTGAAAACAATCGCCTTTGAAGAGGTCTTGTTAGAGCAGTACTACACCTCTGGCGATGTGACTAATGATTACACTAACAGCGTGAGTTATGCAAGCATTATATTCAGGTAGATGTTCCGGCAGATATTCAGGTAAATAAAAATGATTAGCAGAAAAAAAAGAGCCCAGATAACCATGTTTGTAATCTTTGGCTTGATATTATTAATTATTTTTATAATTCTTATGGCTATTAGAAAGATGGCAGAGCCCAAAATAAATCCTCTCCGGGGTGTTCTTAATGAGCTGGAAACAGGAAAGATAAAAAGCCATGTGACTGCCTGCATAAAAGAGACAGCCGAGAACGGAATTGAAAAAATTGGTGCTAATGGAGGGGTTATA
>CBFDDS010000101.1:0-2840 GCA_965603625.1 Candidatus Woesearchaeota archaeon | reverse complement strand
AGAAAAAACTTATGGAGGTATAGGCTACCATTGCACTAAAGTGCAAGGTATCCTCTAAATGTAATGAAAAAAATAAGAAAAGAGCGAATTAGAGGATTTTTGAAAAGCGAGAAATTCAGAGTGATAGCACTTGTTGTAATAGCAACCCTGATACGGATATATAACCTATCAAAAGAGGTGTTCAGGGTTGATGAGGCAAGCTATATAGAAGTTATTTTCTGGGAGAGTAACCTCCCCAATATAATCAGCACTGCCAAAGACAGCTGGTTCCATCCCCCCTCCTATTTTGTTTTATATCATTATTGGGGAAAGATATTTGGCATCTCACAGAACGCCCTGATAGCCCTGTCAATAATATTCGGAGTAGTATCTATAATCTTGGTTTACTATATTGTTAAGAAGCTCTTCAAGAGTAGGGATATTGCCTTTGTGAGCGCCCTCCTCATGTGCTTCAATCCTTACCACTTCCATTTCTCAAGGGACGCCACAGAATACTCCCTCTTTGTTATGCTCGTCTTCCTTTCAATATTGACTTTTATAAACTTTTTAGAGAGCAAACCAGAAAATAGACTAAGAAACACGATTTTATACATCCTAGCCACAGCTCTCCTTTACTACACTCATAACTATGCTTTCATCATAATCCTAGTGCAAAACATATCCTTTGTTGTCTATCTTCTTATAAAAAAGAGCAATCTTAAACACTGGATTATCATTCAGCTCATACTACTTATACTCATTGCTCCGCAGCTAGGCCACACCTACCAAAACTCTCAGCATGAGGATATCAAAGCAGAGATTCATAAATCTATCACAGCATCAGATTATTGGAATAAGTTCAAAGAGCAGACAAGCCAAATATCCAGTAATAACAAAGGAGAACTTGACAACTCCCGGCACCCAAATGCATTTCTAAACAGAGGGATGCTAAGAATAATAAATTGGGTTCTTTGCATTATAATGATTGCAGGAATCCTTTTGTCTGTATTCATAGTAAAACCAAAAAGAAAAGTCAAGAAAGAAAAATCTAAAAGAATAATAAGAGTGAATAAGGATAATCTTTTTGGAGTGGTCTTCCTCCTAATACTCTTCTTCACACCCTTAGTCCTTACAGCATACTTCCCAGATGTATTCTGCCCGAAATGCCTTTTATTCACAGCCCTTGCCTATACCTCCCTGCTCAGTTTAGGAATAATCTACTTATTCAGAAACAACAAGCTTAGAATCATTGTCATTTTAATAATCATCTTATTCAGTATTGTTAGCATTAACTACAGCTTGGAAAACAAAAGGTTCTTTATTGATGATGCTGATTGGAAGGGCGCTGTTGAGTTTGTAAAAAAGCCAGAAAATCATGCAGAGCTAGTGGTCCTGCATGTCGCATGGGACACCCGGCCTTTCTTGTACTACTATGATATTGACGAAACAAGGGGCGCACATGTAGACTTCAAGGGAGAAGGTTACCTAGCGGTATGCACACCCAGCAAGGGGGTCATAGGAGACAGTTACTTAGATACTGGATGGTATGAATCCTGCTACAAAGGACTAAACAAATCCTTGCGGAACATCAATGATTTTTGGCTTGTCTCATCCCAGCATTCAAGAGCATACATCTATCCAGACAAGCCCATCTTTAATCTTATAGAGCAAAACTTTAAAAATATTTCAGAGCATCACTTTGGAAGCGTTGAAGTTATTAGGTATAGGAAAGAATGATACAGATTAAAAACAAGAAGATGGAGAAGTTCTTGAGTAGTGATATCTTCAGGATAATCCTTTTGATAATAATAGCATCCCTGGTTAGGGTTTACAAGCTGTCAGGGGAAGTTTTCAGGACAGATGAAGCCAATTATGTGGCTACTGCTTTCCATGAGGGGTTAAGGAATCTTATACATTTTATTCACACAACAGAACACCCTCCTTTTTACTTTGTTATATACCATGTCTGGGGCAGGACCTTTGGAATTTCCCAACAGGCATTGCTGGCATTTTCCGTAGTCTCAGGTGTAATATCTGTCGTGTTGATTTACTTTATTGTTAAGAAGCTCTTCAAGGATAAGGATCTTGCTTTTGTGAGTGCCCTGCTCACCTGTTTCAGCTTGTTCCACTTCCACTTCTCACGAGATGCCACAGAATACGCCTTCTTCCCAATGATGATCTTCCTCTCAACCTTTGCATTCATAGTTTTCATCCAGAGCAAGCCAATAGTACTGCACAGGATTTTGAGCGGGGCCTTCTACGTGATAACAGCATCCCTCCTCTTTTATACCCACTACTATGCCTTTATGATAATAATAATCCATAACCTGGCTTTTTTCATATTCTGGAAAAAACACAAAAAAATAATTTTGATATGGATAATAATGCAATTAATCATATTATTACTTATCATGCCTGAGCTTGGCTATACCTATGAAGCAGCGCACATGTATGGAAAGGGGCTAGATCAGGTTCCTAGTGTAGGTGAGTACATATACAATGTAAAAGAGTGGAACTCAAGAGTCATATATCTATTTAATATAGGTGAGTTAAAAACAGTTTTCAAGGCATATCTAGGTAAAGAGGGACTTGCGCGTGTGCTGAATAAACTAGTACTGCTTCTAATAAATTTCATAATCATAATAGGAATTATTCTCTCTATAATTCAGATAAACCAGCCGAAAAGAATAAGAAGAACAAAGAAGAAAAAAGGGTTAAAAGAATTCATAACAATAGACAAGGACAACCTGCTTGGAATAGTGCTCCTCCTGCTCCTTGCACTAGTGCCGATAATATTTACAGCAATATTCCCAGCTGTTTTTAGAACAAAGGCAATGATGCACACCGTCTTAGTGTATAAC
>CBFDDS010000100.1:0-2906 GCA_965603625.1 Candidatus Woesearchaeota archaeon | reverse complement strand
TCTTTTTGCCCTCAACAACAGGCTCTTCAGTAATATTCACCCTTCCGTCATAGCGCTTGGTGAGGTTCTCAAAAAATAGAGTGATGTTAAGCTTGTAATCACTGAGGTTAAGGGGCTGGGTGTCCAGGTATCCAAGGAGTTCTATACGCCTCCAGGGACCCAAGCCCTTGGTAAGGGTTTCAAAAGAGGTAATCTCCCTGTTCCCTTTGTTATTAAGAACACCAACTCTTGCCCTTAGATTAGGGATGGTCTCACCCCAAATGCTGTCCACCTCAAGAGCAAAGGGCTTTATGCCTCCCTTTATAACCTCTCTTGTATAATTAGTAAGCTCCACATCAAGGCCTCCAAGCTTGAACTTAGTTGTCTCATTGACTTCAGAGCCATCATAGCTCACAATCATTAAGGCGTGATAGCGCCCTCTCTCATAATCACCAGAATCCCACTCGCCGAAAAGAGTAATCTCTTCTGTAGGCTCAATATTTATCACATTATTGGTGCTCACACTTCCAATCTGGTTATCCTGCCTGTCATAGATGAGGATGGTGCCTCTTGCAATATTAATCTTCTGGTCTCCTCTGCTAAGGAGAACAGCAGTGAGGGGAATGGTCTCGCCAGCCTCCTTGTTGATTACTTCAAATGACCTGAACTCCAGGTACTTTCCTGGATAAGGGACAAACACCTCAACCCGCAGGCTTATGGCAACCCCAACACTAATAGCTTTCCTTTGGGGCGTATCAAAGACTTCTCTGGCAGTGATACGACCTACATGCTTGCCCGGTCGGTCCATTGACTCGGGCAGGGTTATTTTGAAATTGACTGAGCAGGGCTCTATATCACAGTATATATCTCTCTTATCAACCTCTATCTCAAAGCCGTCTGCTCCTGTACCAATTGCCAGGTGATTAGTCCTCCCTCCTGTTCCAAAGCGAGCCTGACCTTCATACACAAAGTTGGGCACAAAATTCATCTTTATAGTGCTTGGGCTCACACTAACTCCCTGGCTCAGGATAAGATTAGTTAGAAAAAAGAGAGTTATGAAAAGAATAAGAAAGCGTCTCTTTAGTTTGAGTCTCATTTTAATAATACCCTAAATAAATGAAAAAGAGATATTTATAATAAAAAATAATTTTAAGTGTGTTTATGTTTATATTTCCTGGCAGCTTACGTTTATGATTGCCGTTTTAAGTCCTGTTGGTGTGACTGGTGTTATGTTTACTTGAAATTCTACTGTGATTTCGTCTCTGTCATCAGAGAAGTTTAGGTCGTCGCATATTAGGGAGTCTGTGGCTAAGGGTACGTTGGCCCAGGTGGCTGATCCTGGTGCTACGCATCCATCTGCGCCTTCTTCCTCTGTCTCATCTATCATGTATCTGAATTGGGCTACTGTGGAGCCTCCTCCTAGGAAGCCTGTTCCGTTTACAGATGAGTTGTAGCTTATATTTAAGCGTACGTTTCCTGTGTTGTTGATGACTAGGCCCCTACACAGAGCGCTGCTGCCTGAGCAGTCATTGAATCCGACTGCTCCGTTGTTTGAGTCTGTGTCAATGTCAGCAATTATTGAAACATTAGTTCCAAACTCTACGCTATCCTCAACCTCGCAAGAAGCATTACTGGTGATGGTGAGGTTGACCTCTCCGTAATCTTGGGCCATTCCTGTTATGCCTGTTAGAGCCATTTGGTTCAGCATAACCAGGGTTCCTCCCAAGCTGATAACAATTGCTGCTACTAATAATAAAGCCAGACTTTTATTAGACATATCTGCCATTTTTATCTACCTCCGTGGTTTATTGGTATTATTCTATTGTTAAAGAGACATAACCTGTTGCTGAATCACTTGCTGGTGGTTCCTCAATGTTTAATCTTACATATCCCTCAGTGCTTGTCTTGGTAACTGATTCTGCTCTTGTACTTGTATCGGGCTTGAAGTCTTTGACCTCATTCAGCACAACTACTGTGCCCAAAATAGATATAATTACTGTCAATACAACTAGCACAACAATTGTTTTGTTAGAAATGTCTTCTACCATTTTCACCTTCACCCTCACTTTTTATTTTTTTAACTAAAAATTCTAATTTAATATATATCCAATTATTTTTACTTTTATATTTTGTCTGTATGTATATAAATCTTTCGTTTAACAACCCTATTCACGGGTGAATACTTAGAAGCAGTCCCAAAAAGGTAGTCAAAAATTACTTATCATTACTTAATATTTATTTTAAATTCTTTTCCTGACTTGATTTCAAGCTCTTTTGCCTTAATCGTGTTAATAATATCCTGTTCTAATCCCTTAGCCTCATTATCCTTAAGCTTCTTTAAATCAAAGGGAGCCTCAACACCTACACTATCCACTTCTTCTTTCAAAGACACTTTCTTAGAGGTCTTGTGCTTTCTTACCTCTCCAATAATCTTCACAGCCAGGTCTCCTGCCTGCTCTGCACCCTCATCCTTGAGCTTGGCATCATGCTCAGGCCAGCCGCTGATGTGTATGCTCTTGCATCCATCCTTGTCCTTACCAGCATAATAAACCTGGTAGATTTCCTCTGTTATATGAGGCATGACAGGAGCAAACAGCTTGAGAATGCCGAGAAGCACATTATACAAGGTATACTGGGCACTGAGCTTGGCTTTTTCATCATCCTTGCTAGCAGTACCAGCAGTATAAAGCCTGTGCTTGACAATCTCAAGATAGTAATCACAGAAAACATGCCATAGGAAATTGTCAACAGCCTTTTTTGGCTCACTAAAATTATATTTATCATACTGCTCAGTAGAAGCCTTGGCAAGCTTGTTGAACTGAATCAACAGCCAGCGGTCAACCAGATGCATGTCCTTAAAATTAAGCTGGTCACCCTCTTTCTTATCATAGCTCTCCAAGTGAGAGTAGCAGAACCTTGAGGCATTC
>CBFDDS010000099.1:0-3051 GCA_965603625.1 Candidatus Woesearchaeota archaeon | reverse complement strand
TGTATTAAAGAAAGTAGAGGAAAAAAAGAAAAATAAACAAAAATAAACAGATAAACAAAAAACAAAATAAACAATAACAAGAAAACGGTGATTAACATGACTGACGAAAAATTACTTGTAAAAGACAAAGATATTGTTATCCCAGGAGAAGTGCTGGCTAGCGGAATGAATTATCTTCCAGGCCATGGTACTTACAGGGATGATAAAAAAATTATTGCTAATCGTCTAGGATTACTAACTATTGACGGAAAGGTATTGAAGACAGTTCCCTTGGCAGGAAGATACATGCCAAAGAGAAACGATGTAATCATAGGCAAGGTTATTGACATCCTGATGAGCGGATGGAAACTGGACATCAACAGTGCTTATCCTGCTATGCTCCCCTTAAAGGATGCAAGCTTTAGCTACATTGCAAAGGGAGCAGACCTAACCAAATACTTTGAGCTTGATGATTATGTTGTTCTAAAGATAACAAACGTCACAAGCCAGAATCTGGTTGATGTGACATGCAAGGGTCCTGGCCTGCACAAGATAAGAGGAGGCAGGATTATACATGTGAACACTCACAAGGTTCCAAGGATTATTGGCAAGAAGGGCTCAATGGTATCCCTTATCAAGGGGGCAACTGACTGTAAGGTAATCGTTGGGCAGAACGGCACTACCTGGGTAAGCGGAGAGCCGCACATGGAGATAATAACTGTTAATGCGATTAAGATGATAGAAGAGAAAGCCCATGTGAGCGGACTCACAGAAAGTGTGAAGGCTTACCTGGAGAAAGCAACAGGAAAGAAACTGGAAGTAAAGATAAAGGAATAAGGTGATAATGATGACAAAATTTACCAAAAGACCAGATGGAAGAAAATTTGAGGATACAAGACCGATAGAAGCAAAGGCCGGTGTTATCAGCAAGGCTGACGGAAGTGCCTTTTTTAAGATTGGAAAGACATCTGCCTATGCAGCTGTCTACGGCCCTAGAGAACTGCACCCAAGGCACAGGCAGGACCCAAAAACAGGAATCCTGCGGTGCAACTACAACATGATGCCTTTCAGCGGAGAGGAAAGGGTAAGACCAGGCCCCAGCAGGAGGAGCAAGGAAATCAGTATGGTTACTGAAAAGGCTCTTCAGCCAGTGGTTAACCTGGAGGACTACCCAAATGCTGTTGTTGATGTTTTTGTTGAACTGACAGAAACAGATGCCGGCTCAAGATGCGCTGGCATATGCGCTGCCTCAATGGCACTCGCAGACGCAGGCATAACCATGAAGGACATGGTAACCTCTGTGAGCGCTGGAGTGATTGACCACAACATTGTGGTTGACATTGACGGAGAAGAGGAGCACATAGAGGATGTTGACGTTGCTGACATCCCAATTGCAATGATACCAAGCACAGAGGAGATAACCCTCTTGCAGATGGATGGCAAGGCGAAAAAAGAAGAGCTGCTCAAAGCAATAGAAGCAGTCAAGCCTGCGCTCAAGAAGATTGCAGAGATACAAAGAAAGGCACTTAAAGAGAAGTACAAAGGATAAAAGGTGACTACAATGAATCAAGACCTAAAAAATCATATTAATGAAGCATTAAAAAAAGGTATAAGACTTGATGGCAGAAAAAAAGAGGAGTTCAGAAAGATAGAGATAGAGACCGGAGTAGTGGCTACTGCCGAGGGCAGTGCAAGAGTGAAGTGCGGCGATACAGAATTGCTTGCCGGTATCAAGCTTGATGTAGGAACGCCCTACCCTGATTCACCTGATGACGGGGTGATGATGGTTGGCAGCGAGCTATTGCCACTGGCAAATCCTGAATTTGAAAGCGGACCTCCAAAAATACAGAGCATAGAAACAGCAAGAGTGATTGACAGAGGCATAAGAGAAGGAAAGGTTATCGACACCAAGAAGCTCTGCATAGAAAAAGGAGAGCACGTGTGGATGGTAATGATAGATGTCCTACCTATCAACTATGACGGAAACCTGATAGACCTGGGCGGACTGGCAGCACTTGCAGCTCTGAAAAATGCAAAGATGACAGAGCTCAAAGACAACAAAGTCCAGTACGGAAAGAGAACCAAGCAGGACCTGCCTATCAGGAGCATGCCCATCCCTGTGACTGTGGTTAAGATAGGAGAAAACCTTATCGTTGACCCGACAGACGCAGAGGAGAAGGTGCTCGATGCAAGACTCACGGTTAGTGTGCTGGAAGACGACACCATATGCGCTATGCAGAAGGGAGGAAACGCCACTCTAAGCGTAAAAGATATAAATGAGATGATGGACCTCGCTATCAAGAAGAGCCAGGAGCTAAGGAAAAAACTCGAAGAGGCGCTTGCAAAATGAGAGACAAGATGGAAACACTCGGAGAAGAGGATTACACCAAGTACGAGAAGGCGAGACTGATAGGCTCAAGAGCTCTCCAGATAAGCATGGGAGCTCCCTTTCTGATAAAGCTGGCACCCAAGCAGCTCAGAGAGCTTGGCTACAACCCTGTGGAGATTGCAAAGCTGGAATTCGATGCCGGTGTTCTTCCAATAACTGTTAAGAGAATGCTTCCGCATGAGCGGTGAAATTATTTATTTTCTAAATATTATTTATTTTTCTCAATACTTATCCAAGGTCCTTACACGCTCCTCGCTAACCATAAAGCCTTTCTTTTTAAAATAAGCTCTTGCTTTTCTCAAGGCCTTAGCTTCAATCTGCCTTATCCTTTCCCTGGTTACTCTAAATCTAGCACCTATCTCCTCAAGGGTTTCCCCTCTTGACCTTGCTTTAAGAATAGAAATCTCTCTGCCCTTAAACCTGCCTGAATTCTCAAGAGAATCAACCACCTGATCATAAATTATTTGGTTTGTAGCGGTGTCTTCATGAGGGTCTGTCTTTTTATCCTCTATAAAGTCTGCTATTTCTGAATCACTGTCATCGCCTGTAGGTGTAAAGATTGAGATTGTTCCCTGTGATATTTTTTTTATCTTTCGCACTTTTGATGCAGGTATCTTCATTTTATGGGCTGCCTCTTCATCTGTTGGATCTCTTCCATGTTCCTTAAAGAATTCCCTCCCTGT
>CBFDDS010000098.1:0-3081 GCA_965603625.1 Candidatus Woesearchaeota archaeon | reverse complement strand
GTCTGTGAGGTCCCTCTTCAGGCTCTCAACATCAACATAGTAGTCAACCAGGTTTAGGTTGACAAAAGACTTCACCAAATTATCAGCGTCCTTTGTGATGAGGCTGTTGAAAAGGAGAGCAAGCTGCTCTTTCATCTTCTTGTCAATCCTTCCAACAATCCCAAAGTCTATCAGCCCAAGAACATCCTTTTTGAAAATAAGGTTTGCTGGGTGGGGGTCTGCATGGAAATAGCCGTGGACAAATATCTGCTTCATGACAGTATAAACAAGCAGGTCTGAGATTTTCTTTTTCTGAGCCTTGCTGAACTTCTTTGGCTTCATGAGAATCTCTCTAACCTTGGTTCCCTCAATAAACTCCATGGTTAGGACCCTATGGGTTGTGAGATTATCATAGACCTTTGGAATCTTCACCTTTCTATCGCCCTTGAAGTTCTCACAGAACTTCTTGATGTTATGGGCTTCTTTTAGATAGTCAAGTTCGTTGTTGGTGTAGCGCTTGAACTCGTCAAAGATTTCATCCGGGTCAACCAGGTCCTGCTTTACATGATGCTTAAAGAGGCGGGTAAGGTGCTCAAGAATATCAAGGTCTGTTTCTATTAGTGCCTTAATGCCCGGCCTCATGACCTTAACAGCCACTTTCTTATTGTTTTTCAGCCATGCAACATGGACCTGCCCAATGCTTGCAGCTGCAACAGGCTTTTTATCAAACCTCTTGAAGAGTTTGCTAACAGGTTTCATGAACTCTGCCTTGATAACATGATTTACCTCCTCAAAGGAGATAGGCTTAACATCATCTTGCAGCTTGCTTAGCTCCTCGCAGTATTCGTGAGGTATCAGGTCAGGTCTTAGGCTTAAGAGCTGGCCCAGCTTGATAAAAGTGCCCCCCAGCTCTTCAAGAATCATTCTGAGCTCAACAGGCCTGCTCATCTTCTTCTTTAATTTCAAAGACCTTTTCTTGAGCTTGGCTTTCTCCAGATAATGGCCTAGCTCATACTTGGTAAGAACCTTAAGAACCTGCTCAAACCTCTTTATCCCGGCAAACTGCTTGGGTATCTTATACATTACAAAAATGTGTGTCAGAAAGGGTTTATATAGTTATTGGAGAAACTTTTTCAATTAAGTTTATAAAAGATTCTCTATTTTCTAATGGTGAAAATGCTTGATGAGATAGTTGAGAAACAGAAAGATGAATATATGATAACAAACCTATTGATGTCCCTGAACAGACAACTACCCAAGGCATTGAAGAAGGCCTTCTATTTCAGATTTATCCCTTTAAACAATGATGAAGAATATTTTTTTAGAAAACACTTCAAAGTGTTAATGAAAGATTCTGAATTAGTAAAAGGAATGAGAGAAGCAGTACAGAATCGAACGCCAATTAGGTGCTTTTACTTTGAGTCTGATTCAAGCAGTACAGATGTTGGCCATGAAATTTTTGGTCAATATATTACGCCCATAATGGAAGGATTGGGATATCAGGATTCTGAAATTTATGTATCTGATTTTACCTTTACAGAACTGTATCTTAACTCATTAATTCATGGCAACAAAGCAGCTTCTGAAAGTCATTATGTATTCAGAGAAAAATTAGATTATGTTGATCCAAAAGATATTAAAAAGAATAAGAAGAAGAAAATAATAGTGGAAGCAGTCCTTTTTGATAAATCTTTTATTACTAGATTTAGTGATATGGGTGAAGGATTTGATTTAGAGAAGGTTCTTGATATGGAGAAGTATGGTTCAGAATTGCATGAGCCTTTCGGCATTGGCTTTGCTATGGCTAATGTAAAAAGATTTGCTAACTTAAACGCTGAATTCTTTCAGGAGAGAACAGGTGATTATTCTCAGATAATATTTGCAGCATACATAGATGAACCCAAATTAGAAAAATAAAGCCCCCGAAGGGATTTGAACCCTTGACCTTCTGCTTACGAGGCAGATGCTCTAGCCGCTGAGCTACGGAGGCATAAGCCTGAGAAAGAGTTCTTATTTATAACTTCGTCGTTAATTGCTTGCCTGGATTATTCTTCTGGCATGCACTGCACACCAATCTTTTCTTTCCCTTCTTATCCCTGGCAAAGGTTCCGACTACTTTGTTAAGAAAGGTAGTTTCTACTTTTTTTCCGCAAATATGACACTTCATCTTCCTTCACCTTGTCTTTTTACTGGCAATCTCTTTTCTTACTTTTTCTAGTTCCATGTAAAGATTCTTTATGTCTCCCATCTGCCTGTCAAGCTCCCAGTTGACCTCTCCTCTCTTTTTCTCATTCTCTGAAATCACTCTGAGATGATTATTCAGGTCTTCTAGGAATTCCTGGTGCGAGTGTATCTCCTCTGGATCTTTATAGCCTTTAGTATCAAGCTTCTGCCTTATCTCTCTTAAAGAGCGCCTGTGAACTTCTGGGAGTTCATACTCGTCAATGACTCCTGCTCTGTCCTCATAGTCTGGCTCATATGGATCTGGGCTCACGCTTTCACCTTTTTATATGTTTAGGAAATTGGGTAGTATCACATGGAAAATATTGAGTATTATGGCAAAGGCAAGCATACCGAAGTATGCTGGTTTGTTCCACTCAATGATTTTCTGGCCGTCAAAGCCCCTGAGGGGTATCAGGTTGAACAGGGCAAGCCATGCATTTATCATCAGGCCGTAAAATGCGATCAGGGGTGCCACGAATATTAATGGTATGAACACCAACGCCAGCACTAGGTTGGCTGCTGGTCCTGAGCTTGCGATTATTCCTCCCTGCCTTTTTGACACAAAGCCGGATATGATTACTGCCCCTGGGGCTGCTATCACAAAGCCGAAAAAGCTCATCAGGATGGCTATTATGAGCATGCTGTTATGAGCCCTGAACTCTGCGTGTTTGCCGAATTTTCTTGCAAAGTGTCTATGGGACAGTTCATGCACCAGGAAGCCCAGGCCTACGGTTATAGCTGCCACAAGCACACTGAATAAGAGGGGTTCTCCACCCCTGTAGATGAGTATGCCAAAGGCAATACTTATTGCAAGCCAGGCTTTTGATATCTCTTTAAACTCATAGCTTACCTTCACGAGCCCAGGAAAGCAGGTTTTAT
>CBFDDS010000097.1:0-3154 GCA_965603625.1 Candidatus Woesearchaeota archaeon | reverse complement strand
TATCTTGATTGAATAATTTTTCTTCATAAACTTGATGGCTTCTTCCTGGTTTATTTTATGGGACACGGGGATTCTCTTCTTCATGATCTTCCTCTTCTTGATTCTAAAACCAGGCCTTTCAAGGGTTAATGAAACCTGAAGCCCCAGGATTCCTATTTTGTGGTCATATTTCACTCCAGGGATGTCGATATATTCATGTATCCCAAAGGAAAGATTGCCATAATCATCAAAATTAGATTCTGATAATATATTGTTACGGGCAGCGAGCAATCTCTTAATGAGTTCTTTGGCTTTCTCCTTTCTAAGGGTTATTTTACATCCAATAGGAAGGCCAGGCCTTAGCCCCCAGCCAGCAATCCTTTTTTGGGTTATGGTCTTAACAGGGGGTATGCCAGTAATGTTCTTAAGCAGGGTAGTTCCTTTCTCCAGTACAGCCTGCTCTTTACCAGCCCCTATGTTAAGGGTGAGCTTCTCTATCCTTATATCCCTCATCTTTGAACTCATTTTTTCATTTTTTCCTGTCTTTAGTAAGGGTTATCACTGGTTCTGTCTTGCCAACAACAAAGGCGTATGCTTTTTTTGTCTCAAATACATCCTTGCCTATCTTGAAGACAATATTGTCCAGCTTGAAATCATCAACATTAACCAAGAGCCCTGTGTGTTTCCCTTTGTACAGGAAAACCAAGGCCCCTTTCTCTAACTTAAGGACTCCCTTTACTTTTTGCTCTGGAATAGTGTACAAAACAGAATCATTGGTGTTTACATCTTTAAGAATAGCATTATCTTTTCCTAAAAGGATGTTACGCCCATCTGAAAAACTGGCTTGTGTCTTATCTTTTGGTAGCTGCTTCTTATTAAGAACCTTTGAGAGCTTTAGTTTAGCCTCCTCTTCACTTATCTTTAACATAAAGAGCTTGTTGCCTTCACCAACCACAAGTCTATAATGCTCCTTAAGGTAAGGGAAGCCAACAACATCAAGGAAGCCAATAGAGAACTTCTCATCATACTTCCTCCTTCCATTCACAAAAACACCCTTATTTTTTATAAGGTGCTTTGACTCTTTTGTGGTTTTTGTCTTATTAAGCATCTCCTTTAACACAGTATTAAGAGAGATACAAAGAGATAGGTCCCTGCCGGGGTTGGGTCTTGATATAAAGACATGCTTCTTCCTAAGTATATTCCACCGCTGGGGCGCATTTATCCTTTTCATATGATTCTTAACCATTTTCAAAACAACCCTCATTTATTTTCTTTGACACTTTCTTTTTCACTGCCTTTTTCTTTGGCTTCTTGTTTCTTTTCAGTTTTTTTCTGCAACTCTTCCTTTCTTCCCTTGCTCGTTTTCTTCAATCTCTTCTTATCATCAAGGTTGAGTTCTGTAATCAAAAGATTTGAAACCTGGATCAGCGGTCTGCTTTTTGAACCGTCTTTTTTTGAAACCTCGATTCCAGTTATTACAACCTTGCTTTTCTTTAGGTCAACCAGCTCAACTTTTCCTTCCTTTTTCTTGAACTTGCCACGAGCAACCTTCACCTTGTCTCCAACTCTAACACGCAACCTCCTTAAGTTGTGCTTCTTGGCGAGCTCTTTACTTAAATGAATATTAAGGAATTTTCCCCTTATATGTAGAGGAGCATTATGTCTATATTTCCTCTGCTTTCTCGGCTGTTTGCTCTTTTTCCAGTTTGTTGAAAATTTCTTCTTCATTTTTAAAACCTAAACCACAAGATTAGCTATTTTTGCTATTGCAGGCCATCTTTCAGTAACCTCTTTGGCGATTGGTCCTTTGAAGATGGTCCCTTTAGGGTTTCCTTTATCATCTTTAAGTACAACAGCAGCATTATCCTCAAAATGAATTCTTGTGCCTTCTGCTCTTCTATACTCTTTTTTTTGGCGTACAATGACAGCAAAAACCACTTGTTTTCTCATATCCGGTCTTCCTTTAACAACAGAGGCGGTGATCATATCTCCGACTCCTGCGCTTGGTTTCCTGCCTTTGACTGTTTTTGCTCTTTTAACTGAGATTACCTTAAGTACCTTGGCTCCTGAATTATCACAGGCCTCAATACGCGAGTCTTTCTGAAGTCCCTTGGTTATGCGTGCCCTTGTTGCTTTCATTTCTTCTCCTCTACTTCTATTTTTTCCGAAGGCGTGGGTTTTGGCTTTGTGTCAGGGCTCTCCTTCTTTACTTCCTTCACCCCAGCATTTACTGCTTCTTTAGGCTTGGTAGTGGCTTTAGTATCTTTCTGCAATGCCTTAGCAGCTGCGACTTTAGTCTCTGTGGTCTCTGCTTCTTCAATAGCCTCATCTTTCAGAGCGTCCCTCTTTGACTTCTGGCCAAGCACCTCTATCACCACAAAATGCTTTGTCTTAGAAAGGGGTCTTGTCTCAGCGACCCTTACAACATCCCCTTTTTTAGCATTAATACAATCCGGATTGTGAGCAGCTATTTTGCTTCTCTTCTTTTCATACCTCTCGTACTTAGGAACAGACATTCTTCTTATCCAGGCAACAGTCACTGTTTTAGTCATCTTATCGCTCACAACCGTACCTGTAAATTTTCGTCCCCTTATACTCGTGCTTCTATGAAAAGGACAGTTCTTATCCGTGCAGGCCTTGCCTGGCTGCTTAACCTTTAATCCAATTCCTTTCTTTTTCATTTTGTCTTTGTTCCTCTGTTAAATTAAGCTTTAAGCTTGGTTCTCTCTTCAGGCCTATGGAGGATGTCGTCTCCTTTGACCTCATTGTTATTTATCATAAACACAGCGCCTTGTTTTAGCACTGTTTTTTCATCATCATTATCAGTGAGCACCTCGAAAGCATTCTTGGTCTCATCAATAATCCTACCTTTAACATGCTCCAAACTCTTATTTTTAGCATGAAGCACTCTTATTTTGCCACCTATAAATTCTTCAGGATGATATCTTATCATTCTCTTTTCCTATGTTTTGTGTCTATCTGGTTTCAATCGTGTCTGGGCTGAAACCAAGCTTCACAAGCTCTGTCTTAATCTTCTTCAAGTGGTTTCCTTGAAGCTCAATAATGCCGTCCTTTGCTGTGCCTCCACAGGCAAAGTGGCTCTTAAGCTTCTTAGCCAGCTCCTTAAGGTTTACTTCATGCTCGTTAATCCCCTTAATCACTGTGTTGGTCTTAC
>CBFDDS010000096.1:0-3192 GCA_965603625.1 Candidatus Woesearchaeota archaeon | reverse complement strand
GATTATGCTATGAAAGAAGCCTCTATGCTTGAATAGCAGACTTAAGGGCCTTAATCTCTTGCCAATAAGGGAATACTTGCAGTCAATATCCGGCAGAATGCATGATAGCACTATGACTGCTAATAAAAGATAATTATTCACAGAAACAGGGAGATACCTTATCATTAATAATCCTAAGAGGAAGGCAAAGCTTATATGAGTCACCAACATCATCTTAAGAAATAGTCTATTGGCTGGTTATTATAACTGTTTTGCTTCTCCTATCATTAGAAGGGTTATCATCCGGCAGCTTTGCAGTAGAATCTGCAGTTGCAATTATCTTCATGGGTCCTTCACTAGTAACTGCAGCCATGTTGAAAACAGCACTTGAGGTCCTGCCAGGCTCTAGTATTTCGGTCACAACACTTGTGAATACTGATGGCTCTAGATTACCCCTAGGCATGAGCTTCAGCTCGACATAGAAAGGAGTCTTGATAGGAGTAAAGCCTTTATTCTCCACTCTCACAAGCACTTTGAAAGATTCCCCAATAATTGGGGTTGGTGGATTAACAACAATCTCCCTAACACCAAGGTCAAGGAAGTCATCCTCAACTTCTTCCTCGTATTCTGCAACAGCAAAACCAGTAATCTCATCACTACCAAAGCCTTTTGGAGCAGGTGCCTTATCCATATTAACAAGCACCTGGCCTGTGACAGCTACAATAGCAACTATTGCGAGAACAACGAATATCTCAAAAACAGGGCTATCATTCTTCTTTTTAGCCATTCTAAGAATAAGGTTGGGATTAGTAGTATAAAAAAGTTTCTAAAAATCAAATTATCATCCAATATCCTCTAACTCTTTGTCTAAATCGAGATCCTCAAGGTTGTCTTCAACTGTGTCTGGCTCTTCTTTCTTAGGTTCTTCAGCCACTTCCTCTTTTTCTTCTACTTTCACTGGTTCTTCAGGCTCTGCTCGCCTCTCTTCTTTAGTCTCTTTAGTCTCTTCAACCTCTTCAGCCTCTTTAGCCTTTGCAGGAGCCTCCTCTTCCTGTGCAACCACTTTCTCTGCTTCCTCTTTCAGCTTCTTTATCTCTTCATCTGGGTCAGGGCTCTTGTCAACCTTGCTCACCACCAGCTCTATTCTATCAAAGTTCTGATTCTTATTTGCTCTTCCATCTACTTTCATGATATTCCCAAGGAGCTCTGTTTTCACAGGTTCAAACTTGGCAGGGTCATCTTTGAAAACCATTATTTGCGATTTATCCAGGTCCAGGAGCTGTTCTATCTGGTCCCTCCAGAAAACAGCTCTTATGTTATCGCTTCCATCATCAAGATAAAGGTTGAGTACATAATTATAAGCTGGTTCTACCTTACCATGGGTTGGGCATGCAAAGCCATCCTCTTTAAGCCTTATTCTCTTGTTGCACTGAGGGCACACCTCAAAGAAGTTGATATCAAATACCTGGACCACAGTTGCCAGGACCTCAATACTAGCATCATCCTCTGTTATATCAGC
Organism: Candidatus Woesearchaeota archaeon; assembly: GCA_965603625.1. Classification (GTDB taxonomy): domain Archaea; phylum Nanobdellota; class Nanobdellia; order Woesearchaeales; family SM23-78; genus SM23-78. The sequence goes on along the minus strand of CBFDDS010000096.1, from coordinate 1,694 downwards.
AATGCTCTTTCTAACAGCAACAGGAGGGGTGTAGGGCTTTACCTCGACTTCTACGCCAGGAGGATTAATGATTAATTTTGAGGTCTCGCTCAGATGGATTTCTTTTCTTCCCTGATTGTTCCTTACATATCCCCCTCTTATCTTAATAACATCTCCCTCTTTCAGCTTGTTAACATTATCTGCCTGTTTTTGCCACATAACAACCCTGATAATGCCTGTGTCATCTCCTATGAGCATGTTTGCCACTTTGCCAGCATGCTTCTCTGTCTTGAACTCCCTGAGCTCATATGTCTGAAGCACCTTGCCCACAACATCAACATTGCGCATGCCGGGCAGTATATTCTTTATCTGGAGCTTTTCTCCCATCTCAAAGAGCTTCACTCCCAGCTCATTAGCAAGGATATGGGCTGCCCCTTCCTCTGAGATTAGGCCTGATAACTGCTTTAGTTTGGCTTTTATTCTCTGGTCTATCTCCCCTTCTGTCAAGTCTGCTTTCTGAGAAATTCTTTCTTTTATCTGCGCTAAAGGCATATTAATCATTGAACCACCCTTAAACAAGTATGTAGAAAGAAAACTAAGGGGTATTTTAAATACTTTTCTAAAAATCAAAGATTTTTAGGACCAAAAAATCGGAGATTTTTTGATTTCTAAAAAGCAAAGCTTTATAGAACCCTAAAAAGAATTAACACGTAACTCCTCCGAAATCTTCGAAGAGATTAAAGAGGTCTTTGTACTCAGGATACTGGTTAAGGAAATAATCAAGGGCTGCCTTTTTAGCATACTCAGGAGAGGCATTGGCTATCAATCTTGCAAGCTCATCCTCCTTATCAGTAACCTCTTCCAACACATTTCTCAGGGCCTCGGCCTTCTTGCTACTGCTCACAGAATCCACAATCACTTTGAGCATCTTGTCAGGAGCATTGGCAACCATGTGCTGCATGAGCTCAAGTTTATCCTCGGGGTTAAGGGCTCTGAGGAGTCTGGCAAGCTTGTCCCTATTAGTCCTTGCACTATCCATGACCTCATCCCATTTATCATCCAGCTTAGCACGATTAATCCCAACACCCACAGGAGCAGTAACAGAGCCAGTTATTATTATATATCCCTCTGATTCCTCATAAACCTCTTCGCTCAGGTCATCTATGTTCTCACCCATTGCCTCTAGTACTTCTAGCTTCTTTTCATCAGGAAGCTCATCCAGGTAATCAATCACATTATCTACAGCGCCCTCTGCCTTGGCTAATTCCTCCATGGCCTTCTCAATTTCCTCCTCAGCAAGGCCGTCTGTTAGCTCATCAAGTAGTATCTGTGTGTATTCAGCATCAAGGTCACCATCAGCAGCATCCCTTGCCAGGTCTGTTATAATCTCTGCAGCATCCTCGTTCCTGATGTTCCTGCCTATCTCATCATAGACCTCGTTAAGAGCAGCTCCTTTAAGATTATAGAGAATTCTGTCAAGAGAGGCAGCAGCCATGGCATTCCTAACGAACTGGAACTCATCGCCGTAGCCCAGCAGGGCAAACACATTCTCATAGTTGCCAAACACTATTGTTTTTATTAACAAGATGTTCTTAAGGCCCAGCTGTTCCTCTAACTGGTCCATCACAGAGGGAAGCTCTATGCTCTCCACAGTTGCTCTTCCATAATTACCATTGGCATCAACATAGGCGAATCCAAAGTAATAGCCAAAGCCG
>CBFDDS010000095.1:0-3196 GCA_965603625.1 Candidatus Woesearchaeota archaeon | reverse complement strand
TCCTGGCACTGTGATTGGCCACCATCAACATCAAACCATTTGTTGGTAGCAGTTTGATTTTCACATAGTACTTGCAGGTCATTTCCGCCTCCTCCAGCAGGAGCAGTGATAATGCCTGGGTTTCTGACATAATGGCAAGTGCCTTGGAAAACACAGGTGTTGTTATTTAAGCAGCATACCCAGTCACTGGGATCATTATTCCAGGAAGTGTGCCATCTGCTGCTGGATTCTGTCTTGTAGACTTTTCTGCTGATGTTATAATCACAAATCAGGCATTCTGGGATGCTGGGAGGGCAGTCACCCAGGTCAGCACAATCAGTACCCTTCAGGTCGCAGTCATTGTTAATGCCATCGTCGCAGATGCTCTCATTTCCACAGGTAGTATCAAATGTCAGTGGGCACCCATTATAGGCTCCTGTGCCTCTGAGACATGCGCTTTGACCAGTCATGGCAGATGGAGCACATCCAAATTGAAGGCCAAAGGTATCATAGCAGATAGAGGAGTTATCACAGAGACTCACAAAACCATCAGTCACATTGTCTAATGAGCAGGTTCCTCCGCATTCATCAGGCTGGCCGCACTTGAGAGTGCAGTTAGGAGCACAGAAAGAAATATTGATTACAGGCCAACTGTCAGTTATGTCTATGGGTCCTCTTAGAGTAGCGTCATCTTTACATGAGTGGGTGCCACTGGTTGCTGGATAGCCTCCACGCATACATCCCACACAGTTGCGAGTGTCAACTCCTGCAAGGGTTATAAAAGTCTTTAGGTTCCATTCATCTCCACAGGGGTCTCCACCACATTTAGGTGGGGCATTAGCACGGCACTGGCAATTAGCAGCATTACCACAGCTGAGCAAGCCCCCTCCCTCACAATTGTCTAGTTGTTCAGCAATCCACTTGTCAGATACTGAATCAGTTCCAATTCTCATAACGAGCCGGGTGTAGTTACCAAAGTTGATGTCTTGCTTATTCATAGGAATCCTCTTTACACCTCCTTTCCAGCCAGTAAGGACACCTATCTGTCTACTGTCAGACGGGTTGTTTACATAGGGTTCAGGGATAATCCAGTCATCATCACTGTCAAGATAATCAGACTCATCCAACCAGATGCTAGCGTCCCAAGAAAAGCCGCTTTGATGGCTTCTAACTTCAGATATATTTACTATAAACTCTACATTATCAATGCGATAACTCTCCTCAATACAACTAGTGTCAATAATTACATATCCACGGCCAAAAGTAGGATATTGACAGTTACTTGTGGCATAGGCATTCCACATGCTTGCCCCCCAGTTATTCTGATTGGGATTGGATCTTCCTAAATACACAACATTCCCATTATTTTGTATATATACTGAAACTGATCCCACACCATCTGCGTTTACAGGCAGGAAATTATGCGAGTCACTAACACCCAGCTGAAATTTAGGACAGGTTTTACAATCTTTATCCTCTTCATATGTACAGACAGGGAAGCAGCAATGCGAACCATCTGTTCCGCAGTCTCTAGTCCAATAAGTACACTCTTTAAGCCCATCACTGTTAGTATCTTTACAATCATAGTTCTCATAGCAGGGATTTGGGTTACACTCATCCTTATTATCACAACTCTGACAAGCACCCTTTTCAGTACATTCAGGCAGGTCAGCGCAGTCAGCCTTTCCATCACAATCCTCATCAACACCTCCCCAGCAAATCTCATCCCTTCCAGGACTAATGAATTGGTTGTTATCATCACAATCATCCAGGGCATCATCAGGGTCATTGGCATAGTAACCATCATTATCATTATCAATGCGGCAATCCTGACAGCTACTAAATGTTTCTCCGCAGTTGCAGGCACTGTCACCGCAGTGATTACAGTTAGAACAATAAGGAGTGCCACTGTTACCAGCTCTATAATCCCATTCATTATTACTTCCACAAATCCTTATGTAACCTTCCTGACACTCTCCAACAGTTGGGCAAGGCTCACCTGTATCACACACCCAGGTTCCAGAACCACCGGATGTCTTACAATACTCATCACCACTACAATCATTACTATCACAGCATGCTTCGCAATGGGAGTTAGTGCCAGGGCCGCAGCAGAGAGGTTTGTTGGAGTTTTCACCAGCACACCAAGTATCAGGATTTGCTTTTTCGTCACAATATTCACCTCCACCACCTTCAGGATCAGGAACACAACTCCCAGCCCCAGCTTGACTGTCCCATATCTCATCTGGGTTACAGCAGTGATTATCAGTGCAAACGGTTCCTGCACAGCAGTTATCACCTGAGCCGCAACCCGCGGCTCCCCATTTGTCGCAGCAGTCATTATTCCTCCAGAGCTGGTCATTATCACAGCAATGGTCATTATCGCAACTAAGTCCCCAACAGCAACTTAAACCAGAATTACATCCTGGGTCTTTATATTCAGAACATTGAGGCCACCATTCACCATTACACCAGCCTGTACACTTGGCCTGGCGTAAACCACTGCAAGGGCTACACTCATCTATGGCATGCGGTGGAGGATTACAATCTTCACATCCATACTCTATTCCCAAAACAAGACTTGAACTGAAAATAACAAGAACCAAACTAACAAACACTAATAATAGGACTTTTAATTTCATCACACCCACCTCTCCTATTCTTTATTAATACAACTACTATTATGGGATGTCTTATTAGAAAACAGTTATTTAAAGGTTTCGATAAAAAGGGGAAGTGTTTTTAGTTCATTACAAAGATATAACAAAAGGCATCTTGACCTTTTCGGAGTAACCTTCCTTGACTTTGCATACGTCCTTCTTCTGTTCCTTGACATATTTCATCTACATCAAGTATATTCTCAATTGCTTCGGTTATACCCCTTCCCACCATTGAAATAATATCATAACCAAGCTTTTTAGCATTAACAGTTATTCTGCCGCCATAATGCCACCCATCAGCTCCATTAGAGTTGCCATAGCCATATGCAAAGTCAGCGCCATTAACTGGTTCTGTATGAGCTGATATTGAGCCATATCTATAAGGTGCTTTTTCTGGTTCTAATGAGGCATGAAGCTGGGTCCAGACTCCTCCTGCACCGCCGATTTCCTGTAATGAACTCCCTGTCCATACTTTCTGAGGTCCTGTTTGTCCGTCATAGTCTTGTCTGTAAACAATGAGGTTGTGCTCGTTGTTGATTAAGCTTGCTCCTTGCTCA
>CBFDDS010000094.1:0-3255 GCA_965603625.1 Candidatus Woesearchaeota archaeon | reverse complement strand
CTGTCAGGCTTAGTGGCTGCTCGTGTATGGTTGCTCCTGTTGTTAGGAAGTGGTTGTTGAGGTAGTCGTACTCTTCATTTGCTGCGCCCCATTTGCATGTTGCTATCTCATTAGTATGCACTCTCAGGGTGATTTTCTGCTCATTTACTGTGCCTGTTGGTATTATTTTTGATATCTTTGGCGGTTTAGTATCTATTGTAAAGTTTGCTGTCTTTGATTGTCCTATGTTGTTTTCTGTATCTTTGCACCTTACATAGAAGAGGTGCTCTCCGTCTCCAAAGCTTCTGAGCTTGGTGTGTATGATTCCTTCTCCGCTAAGGTCAAAGTTCATTGAGTCGTAACTCACATCTATTTCATCGTACTTGCAGGTGCTGTTTTCATTTGTTACTATTTTTATTTCCACAAGATTGTAGTTCAGGATTCCATTGGGCTGGGTTTCTGTTATCTCTGGTGGGGTTGTATCTTGAACTGTGAAGCTGTTGGTGTAGTTTTGTGTCTCATTCAAAGCGTCTGCTACATATATCTTGTATGTGTTTACTCCTTTATGTGCTGGCAGCCATGAGTAGGCATAGTGTCCTCCTTGTTTTTCTAGGGTGTGGTTCTGTCCATTGAATTCTATGAGCGCCTGTGTTATAATGGTGTTGCTTGTGATGTTGAGGTTTACTGTCTGTATCCCCCCGTATTCCAGAGGGTCTGTCTGGTCCATCAAGTGGATTTCTGGCATAGAATTTGCTGCTCCTATTATGAGTAATGAGATTATTAAGAGGATTATAAGATTCAAATATTTCCTTGCTTTTATTTGGTGAGTTTTTGTTTTTTTGGACATTTTTCTAATTAAGTGTGTGGCGTTCTGAGAGCTATCTAGCTTCATTGATAGTATTATTTTATCTTGGCTAGAACCCCTTTGTCTTTCTCTATCTCTTTTTCTATTGCTCTTGCGAGGTAGTCGTTGAGGGTTGTGCCCTTCAGAACGCTGATAATTTTTGCTTTTGCATGCACGTTTTTGTCTATTTTTATGTAGACTGCTTTCATCTATTTACCTCTTTGAGCTATTTTAGAGCTTTTTAGCTATATCCTTCTCTCTTGTACTCTGGCTTTATATATTTTTCTATCTAAATATATAAATATTTAAATATTTTGCTTAGTGCTTGGGTTTGGTAGGTTCAAAGCCGTGGTGACGCTTACGGCGGCTTTTTTCATTGTAACTATCGCTAAAAGAAAGATTTATATATGGCTAAACAAAAATTTAGACTATCCAAAAAATAGAGTTAAAGGTGGGTGGTTTTGCGTATTTTCAACAACAAGATTACCAAATGGCTTAGCATAGGCTTTATTTTGTGTATTTTCTTCATACTACTTATTAGTCCATTTTTAGTGGAAGGGGCTGTAATAGGGGCTAACAGGGGTATCATCAAATATAAGAATGTTCTCAAGAATGGGTATGCACAAGAACTGGTAACCCTGACTACAGACATTGATTCTAATCTCAGTATCACCTATAAGATTGAGGGAGAAATTGCCGACTGGGTGAGAATAGAGCCCCCTGAGCAACCATTTTTTATTAACAAAAACAATCCTGGTGTTTTGGCTGTGATTATAGAGCCACCATCCGATGCAAGGAACCAGGAATACAAGGGCTCCGTAAGGTTTCTTACAGGCGTCCTTGCAGGTCCTCAAGGCCAGTTTGGCACTGCAGTTAGAACTGCTATCAACATTCGTATGGGAGTAGAAGTCACAGGCCAGGAAATCGTGGGCTGCAGAGCAGGTGGCTTTCAGCTGGAAGATGCAGAAGAGACCTACCCTCTGGAATTCTATGCTGTTGTAACCAATGAGGGCAATGTGCGCATAAAACCAGAGTTTGAATTAGAGTTCTGGAATCAGGACCAGACTGAAATCATAGAAACCTTTAGATTCACTATTAATGAGAGCATTCTTCCCACAGTCCAAAAGAGAATTTTCTACTCCTTAGAGCATGACCTTGATATCGGGCAGTACTGGGTTAAAATCAGCACTCCCCTCTGCGGCAATGCAGGCAATGGTTTTTTAACCATGAGCATTATCGAGCGTGGAGGCGTGAGTGATAAGGGAGAGCTTATTAGGATTGACAATGAGCCCTGGGTAAAGGCAGGAGACATTGTTCCCATAGATGCTGTTTTCAAGAATCTCGGCTCAAGAGTGGTGAGTGCAAAGCTCAAGGGAACCATTACCTCCGGCGACGAAATCTTCAAGATTATTGACACTGACTCCCTGGATGTTATGCCTGGAGAAACTACAAAGATTAGAACCTATTTTAATCCCATCCAGGAGGGTCAGTACATGGTCAAGGGCAGAGTCTTGTACAACAAAAAACTTACCTTTGAAAGGAGTTCTGTGATAAATGTTAATCCCTCAGGCAAGCCCCTTGAAGAGGGAAAAGGCTTCCCATGGAACATAGTGCTAATTGCCTTGGTAGCCATAATAATCATCCTTATTGTGCTTGTTTCCAGAAGGAGAAAATCACTGAAAAGCGCAAGGCATAAGGGACATAGTCATAAATTCAGATAAGATAAGGTTATTAAATAATTAAAAAGTGGTGTAGATGCGTATAAGGATTTTAATAATGAATATTCTGCTAGTCTTCTTATTGTTCTTCTTATTATTAAGCTCTGGTTTTGTGACAGGCCAAGACACTCCTCTTTCCACAGATAAAGATATATATGAAGTTGGGGAAACCATAGAAATAAATATTAATCTTGATCCTGGAGAGTATGGATTCTACCAACTTCTAATCAATGCATCAAATAATAGCTATACCTACAAAGGAGATTTTAATCCTGTCATGTTCTTCTATCCTACAGAAGACGGTATCTACACCATTGCCCTGGTTGAGAAATCAACCGGGGCCTTTTATTATACTATTAGTTTTATGGTCAATGCAAAGCCTGGGCAAGAGGATTTTGTGGATGATGTGCCAAGTGATTCTTACTTAGAAGAGCTTGCAGATGAGCAGCCAGGTTTAGATGATTCTTATCTGTCTGATTTGGATTCTTCAGAAACCCCAACTCCTACAGACAACCTGTTTTCTGTTTATACAGACAAAGCAGAGTATATTGAAGGGGAGAGCGTGCGTGTTTTTGTAGAGGTTGCAAATTTAGATAATGCCCTTCTTCATCACTCATTCAATGGTGTTTCAAAAAGATATATGGGTGATTTAAGATACATTATTTTTAAGCCTGTTGGAATAGGCACTCATGAACTAATACTTGAAAATCCTTC
>CBFDDS010000093.1:0-3286 GCA_965603625.1 Candidatus Woesearchaeota archaeon | reverse complement strand
GGTTAAGAAGGAAGAGAAAACCGTGACTAAGTACAAGGAAGGAGAGCAGTGCATCATATTGAAATGTGAGGAGATCGTGGGTGTTGACGTTGACATCCTGGTCACAGCTGCTATCCCAGACCTGATCACAGAGGCGAATAAGGACAAAATAAAGGCAAAACTTGTTGTCCAGGGGTCAAACATCCCAATGAGCCCTGAAGTAGAAGAATACCTGCATAAAAAGGGAATTCTGGTGATACCTGACTTTGTGGCTAATGCTGGGGGAGTGATCAGCAGCTATGTAGAGTACATTGGCGGCTCTGAGAAGGAGATGTTCAAGATGGTTGAGGAGAAGATTGTTAAGAACACTGCTGAGGTGCTTGAAGCTGCCAAGAAGCAGGGTGTTAAGCCCAGGGATGCTGCCTTAAAGATTGCTGTTGAGAGGATTAAGAAGGCCATGGATAAGAGAGATAGTAGAGATAACAAGGATAGCAAGAAATGAAGATTAACCAACTCTTATTCGGGCCTGCAGGCGTACCCATCACTGCTCCTGCCAGGGACAGTGTAGGGGCTGTTTCTTATGTTAAGAAGCTGGGTCTTGAGTGCATGGAGCTTGAGTTTGTTCGCGGAGTAAGAATGGGCTCTGAGACTGCCCAGAGAGTGAAGGAGCAGGCAGAGAAGCACGGCATTGTGCTCACTGCTCATGGCCCTTACTACATCAATCTTAATTCTCTTGAGAAAGCAAAGACAGAGGCGAGCAGTAAGAGGATTCTGGACACAGCAAGGGTTGCCAGCCTGGCTGGTGGCTACAGCATAACCTTTCACCCTGCTTTTTACCTTGGCATGCCTAAGGAGAAGGTGTATGCTGTTGTTAAGTTCCATCTAAATAATATTATACGAACCTTGGAGGGTGAGGGTATTAGAATCTGGGTGAGGCCTGAGACAACAGGCAAGGGCACCCAGTTCGGAGATATCGACGAGCTCATAAGGATGAGCACAGAGCTGGACATGGTGATGCCATGCGTAGACTTTGCACATCTACACGCACGTACCAATGGAAAAATCAATACTTACAAAGAGTTCTGTGAGGTGCTTAACAAGATAGAGAAGGGCCTTGGCAAGGAGGGCCTGGGCAACATGCACATACACATGTCAGGTATAGAGTATGGACCTAAAGGGGAGCGCAAGCATCTTGTTCTGAAGGAGTCTGACATGAACTACAAGGACCTCATGAAGGCTCTTAAGGATTACAAGTGCAGAGGGGTTGTTATAAGCGAGAGTCCAAACATAGAGAAAGATGCAGTGCTAATGAAGAAAACGTATCACAATATTTGAGATTTAGTTAATTTAGTTATTTAAGATTTAGTGAGTCTAGTGATGTGCGTGCTCTGCTTTCTTGGTATCTTTTTCTGCTTCTTCTGTTTCGCTGAACTCTTGCTTCTCGACATTAATTCTCTCTACAGAGACCTGCAGCGCCTTGTTAATAGCAGAGAGAATCTCTTTTTTAGGCTCCTGGAATTCTGACTCATTAAAATTCTTTTTCTCTGGCGGAGCGCCTTTATACTTGAATTCTAATTCATCAATTTTTTTGCTTATATAATCTAATAATTCCTCAAAAACCTTACTTAGGTGAACCTCCTGGCGGATTAGCTGTTCCAGTCTTTCCTCATGCTTCCCGCCCATTCTGTTTCCAAGATGCTCTAGATAATCAATCTTCTTGACCTCTCTAATGCTGTACTTCTCTAAGGTTCTCATTATAGACTCGTCCTTTCTAATCCGCTCTAATTCCTCAAGCACCTGCTTTCTATAGGTTGGGGCTCCTGATGCTTCAAGCCATTCCATCATTAAGTCTTTCAGGTGCTTTAACTCATTGAAGATTCTTACTCCTCTCTTAATCTCTGCTCTCTCTAGCCTCTCCTCTTTTTTCTCTTCTTTTTCCTCTTCATGCTCTGCCTTCTCCTCCTGTTTATCCTCTGCTTCCTCTCTTCTTTTCTCTACCTCTTCTCTTCTATGCTCCTTAGGAGTCTCTGGCCTGTGTTCTCTTTCTCTTCTCCTGCGCTCCTCCTCTCTGCGCCTGTCTTCCTCTTCCCTGCGCCGCCTAGCTGCTGGGGGCTCTCCCTCAGGAGCAGGCCTGTGGTGCTGCCTGAAGAAATCACCTTTAGGAGCCTTTATGCCAAAGGCTTTGAAGAAGTTTACAACCATTAAGATGAAGAATACAAATATCAGTATCTCGAGCATGTCTATGAAGCTGAAGCCCGCCGCCAGTTTATAGTCTGTTATTCCAAAGCTGCTGGCCTTGGCCAGGGTCAGGCTGATTACTACGAGTATGAAGAGGTAGAGGATGGCTGCTGCCAGGTATCCCTCTGAGGTTCCCTGCTTAGCTGCCTTGTGCCCCAAGACGAGAATGCCTATTGTTCCCAGGAGAGGAACCGCCAGGAGGAAGATAGTCTTGTAGGTCTGGAGCAGGGTCATGGGTGTGAACAAGCCCACAATAAGGGCGATAATCAGGGCTATGGTCCATCTGAACATGTTCATCTTGGAGTCCCCAAATCCATGACTCCCTTTCTTGAACAGGGCTCCTCCTGCCCAGTAGAAGATTAGGAAGATTAGAAGAGTGATAAGACTTCTTAGCACATAGTCGTCTGGCACACCGCTCCCAAACCACTGCCTAAATGTGTTTGATATGATGGGCGGCATTAGGTCAGCATGAACACTAGGGATTAGGAAGATAGAAGTAAAAATACCTATAACTATTGTTTTAAGATTAATTTTCATTATTATCTTAATTTATTGAGAAACTAGTATTTAAAATTTTAGTTTATTGTTATTCATTAATCTTTATGCTTCCCTTATGCTTTATGTTTCCTTTTCTAGCTCTTTGTCATCCTTGAGTTCCCGCTTCTCCATCTGGATCTCCTTTACCTCAATCTGCATCGCCTTATTAATGGCTGCTATAATTGCCATTGCATGTCCCTTTACCAGTTCTTTGCTGGTAGAATTCTCAGCCTGGTTCATCTGGAAAGAAATAAAGTTCAGCATCTTTTCAAACACATTGTTGAGGTTAGCCTCTTCCTGGGCCAGCTTTTCAATCTCATTGAACTCATGGTGCTTGGTGACATGCTTCAACTGGTCTAGATGCTCAATCTCTTTTATGTTCTTTATACTGTATTTTTCTAGCCTGTCTCTTAATCCCTGGTAATCCTTGAGCCTGCCCAACTCCTTATATATCTCTTTTTTCTTTTTCTCATCGCCATATAGCCCTCTTTTAAATGTGTCTACTGACGCATGCCATTCTTCGACTAGCACT
>CBFDDS010000092.1:0-3327 GCA_965603625.1 Candidatus Woesearchaeota archaeon | reverse complement strand
CTATAGGGATGACTCCAATAACCGGCTCTCAGAAAAAGTAAAATTTGTCAAGGGCCAATAGAAATAAATATAATAGATAATTAGATAAAATATATATTGAGGTCTACTATGAACAGAAAAGCCAGTATACAGCTGAGTATTAATTTCCTTGTAGTCCTTATTATATGCATTGTCCTGATGGGCATCGGGATAAAACTCATAGCAGACCTGGTTGATAAAGGAAAGCAGATTGAGGAGAATGTTAACAAGTACCATGAGGAAAGGCTTAGAAGAATTCTTGACCAGGGAGCACAGGTAGCTACCTATCCTGACACCAAGACTGTTAACCGCGGAGACGAGCCCATCTTTACCCTGGGAATAAGCAATGAACTCGGTTTCCAAACCAGCTTTTTTGTTCTCGTGGAGAAAGATGCTTATACTGTTCCAACAGGAGGGCAGCCAGAACTCTTGTACCTGCAAAACATAGGTTTTCCTCTTAAGAACAATGAGCAGAAGTTCACATCAATAAAGATTATCATACCCAACGATGCTGATACAGGAAGCCACATCTTCAATGCCTATGTGTGCAATGGAACAGCATGCTCCAGCACCAGCAAATATAGATACGGACAGCTGCAGAAAATATATGTTAATGTCAGATAACTGTATAGTTCTAAGATAAGTCAAGACAACAGATTCATTAAAGTTTTCTCAGGGTCCTCTGCCTTGTCAATCCCAGATGCGATTAGAACACCGTCTGCTCCCAGCTCTAAAGCCTTTTTAATATCTTCTTTGGTCTTAACACCAGCACCTACCAGCAGGCGAACGCCATGCTTTTTCTTGACAACCTCAACACTCCTGCTTATCACTTCTGGGTGTGCACTGCTCACACTGAGGTCCCCTCCGATAAGTTCAGGAGGCTCTACTGCTATAAAATCTGGCTTTAGCCTTGCAATCTGCTCTGCTTTCTCAGGAGTGTCTGCACACACAACACTTGTCAAGCCCAGCCTTGCGCACATGCCCACACCCTCAGCTATTGCATCCATCGGGACCTGGTGCTCTGAGTGATTGATAAGAGTGCCTTTGGCTCCTGCTGTTTTTATCATCTCCGGCAGAATACTCCCTGTGTGCCTGTCAGGAGGATAAGGGTCAACGTGCTCTGCATACACTGGTATGCTTATCTTGGCGCTCACAGGAGAGATATCAGTTGCACCGACAGCAATCCTGATGTCAGTGTGAGTCTCAAAGGCTACTGCGTCGCATATCTTTGCCAGCTTAACAGCCGCCTCGCCAATGCTATTGGCATAGGTCTTGAAGTTAATGATGATTATTGGTCCGTTCATATTAACCTCTTTTTTAATTATCTTTGTTCTTTTTATTTCTTGTGATTACAAAGAGCATTACAATAGCAACTATTGCCATTATTAATGACAGATACTGTCCTCCGCTTAATCCCAGGAATCTTGGGTCCTCTCTCCAGAAGGTTATTATGAATCTCATCACACCATACATTAATACAAAGCTCCAGAACACTACGCCCTCCTTTAGCTTCTTTTTGGTGTACAGGAAGAGGAGCACAAAGAAGATCACAAGATTCTTCAGGGTCTCGTACAGCTGGCTTGGATGCCTGCATCCGTCATAGTCCGGGAAAACAACGCACCAGGGAAGATTTGTTCTTGTGCCCACCAGTTCTCCATTAACAAAGTTTGCAAGCCTGCCTATGAACAAGAAGAAGGCCAGGGGAAGCACCAGGAAGTCTCCGAGCTGGTAAAAGCGGATCTTATATTTTCTGCAGAACAGTAAGCCCGCAACAACCGCTCCTACTAGTCCTCCGTGAAAGCTCATTCCGCCGTGCCATATCATTAAGACTTCCAAAGGGTCAGTGAAAAAGGTTGCAGGCTGATAAAAAACAAAGAGCAGTAACCTTGCGCCTATGATTGCTCCCAGCACAAGATATATTGTGAGAATGTCTGCTCTGTCAGGATTAAGGTTATCAATCCAACCCTTCTTAGCAACCCATCTTAAAAGGAGATAAGCTATCAGAAAGCCAACAGCATATACAAGCCCATAATATCTTATATCAAATGGACCTATGGATACAAGAACCGGGTTGATGTTGTGATAAAACACTTTAGGAAGGGTAAAGTAAGAAGGAGTTTAAAAAGCTTACTTAAAAGCCTCTTTTATCCTGTGCTTAAAATCCTCCTCCTGAAGAACTCCCAAGGCCCGGTCAACCTCCTGGCCGTCTCTAATAAATACGATTGTGGGTATGCTTCTCACAGCATAAACCATTGCTGCCTCCTGGCTGTTGTCAACATTAACCTTAAAGAAATTAACCTTCCTTACCTCAGCGCTAACCTTCTCAAAGAGGGGATTCATAGTCTTGCAGGGACCGCACCACTCCGCATAGAAGTCAAGCACGACATTGCCTTGCTTTACGTTTTTGTCAATGTTACCGTTGTTAAGCTCTGTTACCATGAAATCACACCCTCAATTAGATATAACAAATATTTTTCTTTAAGCCTTTGTTTAAAAAGATTATTATGGTTGGATATATGTTTTTAGAAAAGTATATTTACCAACCTATAGCTGCCTTGCCAGTCACAAAGTAGTAGGCACTCATGGCAGCAAGGGCTCCCTGGGCAGCAGCTGTTATTCCCTGCCTCATCACAGTGTTGGTCACATCACCAGCAGCAAACACCCCAGCCACATTGGTCTCGCCCTTGGGGCTAACAATTACCTCCTTTGCCTCTGTCAGCTTCACTCCCAGATTGTGTGCAATTCCTGAGCTGGGAATGCTTCCTATCTCTACAAACACCCCGTCAAGAGCCAACTCCTTGCTCTCTTTGTACTCATTATCAAGGATTATTTTATTAACAAACTTCTCTCCCTTGACCTCTGTAATATTAGTCTTATAGATGAACTCAATATTATTCTTCTCATTAATCTCGTCGAGGAGAATGGGCTCGCACCTCATCACCTCCCTGCGATAGATGATATAAACCCTTTTTGCAAACTTTGAGAGCAGAAGAGCAGCATGAGCAGCAGAATTACTGCCCCCAATAACCCCAACAAGCTTGTCCCTATAGAAAGGAGCATCACATGTAGCGCAGTAGTGCACTCCCCTGCCTTTGTACTCCTCTGCACCAGGAACCTCCAGTCTTCTCCTCTCGGTGCCCTGGGCAAGAATAATTGATTTGGCCTCAAACTCCTTGGACTTGGCCTTAACCACAAAGCCTTTGCCCTTCTTTACAACACCAGCAACCTCATCGGTGATGATCTCTGCTCCAAGGCCCTTGGCCTGCTCCTCAAACTTCTTCATCAAGTCAAGGCCTGAGATGGACTTAT
>CBFDDS010000091.1:0-3406 GCA_965603625.1 Candidatus Woesearchaeota archaeon | reverse complement strand
TCCTTATATATTTCATTTTTCTTTTTCTGATCGACATATATCCCTCTTTTGGAAGAGTCTACTGACGCATGCCATTCTTCATCTAGCACTATCTACTTTTTTAGTTCTATGAAGATTTTGGTTTCAACTTTAATCTCTTTTTTCTCTGTTCTCTCCTCTTTTTTCTCATCCTTATGCTCTCGTTTTTCTACTTTATCGTGTCGGTGGTCTCCTCTTTCCCCTGCCCCTATGTTCTGTTCCATTCTCCTCATTGATGTGCTTGGTCCTTTGCCCCATCCGAAGCCTCCTGGCTTGAAGGCCTTGACAAAGTGCACTACCATTAAGATGAAGAACACGAACATCACTATGTTGAGCAGGTCTACGAAGCTGAAGCCTGCCGCCAGCCTATAGTCGGTTATTCCGAACTCGTTAGCCTTGGCCAGGGTCAGGCTCATTACCACGAATATAAATAAATAAATGATTGCTGCCGCTAAGTGGCCCTCGCTTGTCTTATGCCTCGCTGCTCTATGGCCAAGGGCTAATCCTCCGAAGACTATTATGATTGGCACGATTAGCAGGAAGATGGTCTTGTAGGTTTGTATTATGCTCATAGGTGTGAATAGTCCTACTATAAGAGCCACTACCAGGGCTATGGTCCATCTGAACATGTTAGTTTTTGAGTCGCCAAAAGCCCCTCCTGACTTGAAGAGGGCTCCTGCTCCCCAGTAGAATATCAGGAATACCAATAGGGTTAAGAGCATCCTCAGAACATAGTCGTCTGGCACACCGCTCCCAAACCACTCTCTAAATTGGTCCTTGATAATAGGCGGTATGATGTCTGCATGCACAGAGGGAATTAGGAAGATAGTACTCAAAATAGCTATGATTATTGTCTTAAAGTTCTTTTTCATTATTGTTTTTAATTTATTAAGAATAGAATATTTAAATCTTTCCTTTAGGCTTTTCACGTCTTTTTCAAAAGCTTTAAATACTAGGGAAATCAGGGATTAGGATAAAGATAAGTTAGGTAATTTAATTACTAAAAAAATTTGGGTGAGGCTTTATGATGAACAAGAAAGGTTTTGGAATGGGAATGGGTATGGGTGCTGGCAGAAAGGCTTTCTCTCTGATTGTTGGTTTGGTCTTCCTTATACTCGGAGGAATCCCTCTTTTGAGTGCCATGAATATTATCGGCTTTGACCTGCCCAGCATTCCCACTTTTATCTTCTGGGTGCTTGCATTGCTGGGAGCGGTTGCTCTCATTATCGACGGGTTCTCTGAGGGAAGGGGCTTTGGCGGTGGAAAGAAAGTTGTGGCTTTTATCAGCATTATCCTTGCTGTGGTGCTTGTTATCTACGGACTTGGCTCTTTTGGAGTGCTGCCCTTCTCTATCCCAGAGGTAGGGGTGCTGGTGGTTAACATCATCTTCACACTAGCCGGACTCCTCCTAATAATAGGGGGCTTTATGTCAAGCTGGTAAGAAACAAAGTCTTTCTTTATCTTTATCTATCTTTATCTTATTCTATTTTTACCTTTTTGCCTATGGCCTGCCCAGGCATGCCACTCTCAAATATGGCCCGCACAGCTCCCTTGTTGCCGTGCACAGAACTAATCTTTCCAGAGATATTCTTTTTGCCGGTGTTATAAACCACTTTCTTACCGACGAGTTTTCCTGCTTTATCCTTGTTATTCACTCCTTCCACTACGATTACCATATGATTGCTGTAAGTTCTCTTTCTGCTTCTCCTGAAGTTATTAATGGTTGCGTTCATTTCTCTCCCTGTGATTTGGTTGCCGTTTAAAAAGCTTATGTTTTAGAAAAAGTTGCCTCAGCCGTCACATGCACCGATGACATTTTTGTCGTTGTGCTGGCTGACGTGCCGGGGGTTGGTCCCTTCGGGGTGGCGCGGGCAACTTCCCTAATTTTGAACCATTTTCCCACCCTCAAAACGAAACATTTATATAGTAGCACCCTACTAGTATGGTTATTCGGATACTAATTTGTATTATTAACAACTAAGTTTGCAACGGGATGTGATACTAAGATGGATAGCGTGGACAAGACTATTAGAATGAATAATCTTTCTAAAGAACTCAGGAAATACGGCTTTGCTCAGACTTCACAGGAAGCAATAGCACAAGCCGGCGAGATTTTCGGAGCAAATACCGACGAGCTGAACGCAGAGATAGAGACTGCAGACCTTACAAAGGCCCAGTTCAACGAGATAATCAACAAGATGCAGAGGCTCTGGGTGTTCAAGAACAACACCGACCAGAAGATGTGCACTATTGCAGATCAGGTGGTAAAAGTCACAGAAAAGCTGAATGAGCTCATTAAATCCCTTAGCATGATGGAGATGAACCAGGCGGTATTTGACAAGAAAATGAATGCCCTAAAAGACAATATTCATGATTCTTTCAGAGAAGAGTCCTCAGCTAAGAGTAATACTAAAAAACAAGAAGAACACGTCGAGAAGTCCTCGGAAGAAGAGGTGCAGAAGAAGCTGGAGGAGCCCATCGACAGGAATGGGGTTGCTCCAGCTGATGTATCCATAGAAAAGATTTTCTACTGCGGGAATAAATAATCTCGTTGTATGGGAACATCACGGTTTTTGGGGGTTTTTATTATTCATAAGCCTTTAATCAAGCTATTTTTTTAGCTTTTTTCTGGATTTGTACATAACCTCATGGTTTTTGTGATAATACAGTCTTATTTGTGTTTAAAGAACTCTTCTCATTGGCCTTTTCCCCATAACCCCTGGTTTTTGATGTTCAGCCCTTATTTTCTGCTAAAACTCATGCTTATTCTTGCTGATTTTATCCTCTTATACACAGACCTATTGGTTTTGGTGCTTTTTGTGCTTAATTTTTCTGATTTATTTTTTTATCCCTGGTTTTTAATTATTTTTTGCAGAATTTTTCCCAAGAATTTTGTTTGGTTTTCCATCTATATATTGTTGATACTATATATTGCTCATAATATATATTGCTGGAACTATTAATTGCTTATAAGATGTATTGTTAAAAATATATATTTGACAACCAATAAGTATATAAATATGGTTTTTCCTATCTTGTCGTGTGGTAAAGAAGAGCAGAAAAGCAGAGAAAGACTCAGAGTACCTCGAGTTGAAGGGATTTTTGACATTTTTAATTTTACATGAACTAAATCTACGGAGTCTATGTGGCGACGAGCTTTCAAAGAAAATTGGTGAACGCAAAAGAGCTCCTCTAACCCCCGGGACAATCTACCCTGCTCTTAAAAGACTGAGGAAGAAGAAGCTCGTCGCTTATAGGCGCAAAGGCCGGAAGAAGATGTACACCTTGACTGAGGAGGGCAAGGGTGAGCTTGAGCATCTCTACGGGCTTTTTAGCACTTATTTTTATGGTTTAAAGCACAAGATACTGCGCAAACCAGTGAAAGGGA
>CBFDDS010000090.1:0-3427 GCA_965603625.1 Candidatus Woesearchaeota archaeon | reverse complement strand
AAAGAGAAGGCTGTTGACACCAGGAGGGGAGAGCGCAAAGGCTTCCTCAGGTTCTATGACAAGCAGTACAAGAAGCTCTTGTTCATACCATTTATAGTTCTGCTGCTGGCAATTATCAGCATAATCATTCACACTGCCAATACAGGCGACTTTATCAACAAAGGCGTTAGCCTTAAGGGAGGTATTGTTATCACGGTCCCTGTTGACCAGCCAGTATCTGTTGATGAGCTTGAGGCTTTTCTAAGGGCGCGCTTCCCTGCAGATGACCTTGATGTGAGGAGCATTGCAGAGTTTGGAGAGCAGAAAGCTGTTATTGTAAGCTCTGACAACCTGGAGAATGAGAAGAATCTTCTTGAGGCTATTGATGAGAAGATTCCCGGCGCAAAAGAAGAGGCATCAATAGAGACAACAGGCCCGACCCTGGGAGAAGGCTTTTTCAAGCAGACCATGATAGCCCTGGTGATAGCCTTTGTGCTGATGGGTCTTGTGGTGTTTGCTTATTTCAGGACCGTTGTTCCCAGCATGGCAGCAATCCTGTCTGTATTCTCAGACATTATTGTGACCCTGGCAATAGTCAACCTGCTTGGTATGAAGCTGAGCACTGCTGGAATCGCAGCCTTCCTCATGCTCATAGGCTACAGCATTGATACAGACATCCTTCTAAGCACAAAGGTGCTGAAGAGAAAAGAAGGCAGTGTGTTTGACAGAATCCTGAGCGCTGCCAAGACAGGGCTCACCATGAACATAACCACCCTGGTGGCTGTTGTTGTTGCAATGATACTCGCCCAGTCAGACACGATTAGACAAATCATGATTATCCTGCTCATAGGCCTGCTTGTTGACATAATGAACACATGGATACAGAACACAGGCCTGCTCAGATTCTATCTTGAGCACAAGAGCAAAAAGCCTGCAAAGCCAGGAGTAGTTGAGAGTTTTGAGGAGCAATAAGGAAAAATGGGAAAACTCAAAAGAGCGGTCAGGAACCCGAGGATAATAGTTCTTGTAGTATTCCTATTACTGGCCCTGGTGGCTATTCACCCAAACCCATGGGCAGAGGGGCTTGCTATCAGAAGTGTTGCTAAGAACAGCTCTGCAAGCATAGGAGGCATCCAGAGCCCGACAGCAGGCATTGCGCCTATGAATAGAGAGAGGGTTCTGCTTATTAATAACAAGCCTATCAAAACCGAGAAGGACTACTTTGACTTTGTGAACACCCTTGAGGTTAACAGGAGCTTCACTATCAAGAGCAGCAAGGGCATCTACAAGCTGACTGCCCTGCCAGAGTACAAGATAACTGTCCTGAATGAGACAGAGCTCAAGAATGTGACCAGAAGCGTGTATAATGAGACCACTAATGAAACCATCAATGTCACAGAAACAAAAGAGGTGCCCAAGGTAGAAAAAGAGGTCATTGGTGTTGCTGATATTGGCCTTGGCCTATACCAGGCCCCAACAACCAATGTTAGGAAAGGGCTTGACCTCAGCGGAGGGAGCAGAGTGGTGCTTTCCCCTCAGGGGAAGATAAGCCAGCAGGACCTTGACTTCACAGTTGATAATATCAAGCAGAGGCTTAATGTCTTTGGATTGACAGATGTAATTGTAAGAACAGCATCAGACCTGGAAGGCAATGACTTCATAATCGTTGAAATCGCAGGCGCTACCAAAGAAGAGGTTAGGGAGCTGCTTGCAAAGCAGGGTAAGTTCGAGGCAAGGGTTGCCAATGTGACTGTGTTCATAGGCGGGAAAGACATAACCTATGTGTGCAGGAGCCCTGACTGCTCAGGGATAGACCCAGGTGCGGGGTGCGGGCAGACACCTAATGGAGACTGGACCTGCAGGTTCAGGTTCAGCATAGCTCTGAGCCCTGAAGCAGCCCAGAGACAGGCAGATGCAACCAGAGACCTGGAAATAGTTGTTGAGGAAGAGCAAAACTATCTCTCAGAATCATTAATGCTCTATCTTGATGATGAGCTTGTTGATGAGCTGAGAATAGGAGCAGAGCTGAGAGGAAACCCTGTGACAGAGATAAGCATCTCTGGAAGCGGTATAGGGGAGACTCAGCAGGCAGCCATGAACGATGCCTTGAAGAACATGAAGAGGCTGCAGACCATTCTGATAACAGGAAGCCTGCCCATAAAACTGGACATAGTAAAAGCAGACTCTATAAGCCCCTTGCTGGGAGAAGAGTTCATAAAGAATGCATTATTGGTGGGTGTGGTTGCAATCCTCGCAGTAGCAGTCACTGTGTTTATCAGGTACAGGAGACTGGTGGTTAGCATCCCAATGATAATAAACATGACCTCAGAGGCAATTATAATTTTAGGTGTTGCTGCACTCATAGGCTGGAACCTTGACCTGGCAGCAATCGCTGGTATAATAATAGCAATAGGAACAGGAGTGGACCACCAGATAGTAATTGCTGACGAGACGCTCACAGGAAAGAGAGCCCAGTATGCGAACTGGAAGGACAAGCTAAAGAAAGCATTTTTCATAATCTTTGCTGCTTATTTCACAACTGTTGTTGCAATGATACCCTTGTGGTTTGCAGGCGCAGGATTATTAAAAGGATTCGCACTCACCACCATACTGGGAGTGAGCATAGGTGTGCTGATAACCAGACCTGCATTCGCAACAATTATTGAAATATTTACCCAGCAATAAGGGCCCGTGGTCTAGTTCGGCACGCGCTGGAATCATTTTCTGCGCGCGGTAGATGACATCACCTTGACGTAAACAACTGGTTGTTTATCCAAAAACACCTTGTTTTTGATATGGTGAGGGTCGCCGGTTCAAATCCGGCCGGGCCCATTAAACAAAAAATTATATAAACCCAGAAAAGAATTTTAATAAAAAAGAGGGTTGAGGGAAATGTTTTTAGAAGTTCTCAGCGGAATACTATCCTTGTCAAACTCATTCATAGCTGTCTTCATAGTAATCTATGCCTTTCTCTTCCTCAAGAAAACCAAGAGCCACAGGGAGAGAAGACCCTGGGACTACCTGATTGTGGCAAGCATAATCTACCTTCTCTTTACCTTCTTATCCATTCTCATCACAATCTACAGAATTGAAAGAATATACACCTTGAGTGTTGTAGAGTTGAACATCTTCTTCCAGTTCCTGTACTCCAGCCTGATTCTGCTGGCCTTCATAAGCCAGACAGACCTGATATTCAAGAACGAGCTAATCATAATAACCAGGAAGCTCAGCCCGCATGAAAA
Organism: Candidatus Woesearchaeota archaeon; assembly: GCA_965603625.1. Taxonomy (GTDB): domain Archaea; phylum Nanobdellota; class Nanobdellia; order Woesearchaeales; family SM23-78; genus SM23-78. Next base: position 206 of record CBFDDS010000090.1, on the reverse strand, counting down.
GAGGAAGCTGCATGCAAAGCTCACAGACAAAGAAGAAGAGGATGCAAAAGCTGCCCTGAAGAAAAAGAAAGATAAAGTTTATATATCCTAAATCAAGCCCTTTCTTAAATCATATTTGCGCCGGTAGTTTAGTGGCTCAACCTTTTCCACCTTTGGTGCAAAACGTTGGCGAATTCCAAAACTTTGTTTTGGATTCTCAAAAGCTT
>CBFDDS010000089.1:0-3450 GCA_965603625.1 Candidatus Woesearchaeota archaeon | reverse complement strand
ATGAGGGATTCAAGCCCCAGACAGTGGAGGCAGTTGAAATCCTTAGAAACGCCAAGACTCCATTTGTGATAGCTGCAAACAAACTGGACTTGGTGCCTGGCTACACTAACAAGAACCCTGACTTAATGGCTGATTTAAAGGCCCAGCATGAGAGCACCCAGCAGGAGGTTGACCAGAGGATTTACAAGATAATCGGGCAGCTCTATGACCGCTTCCAGATTAATGCTGAACGCTTTGATAGGATAGATGACTACACAAAACAGGTGGGTATTATTCCCTGCAGTGCAAAGATTAAGCTGGGCTTGCCAGAGCTCTTAATGGTGCTCACAGGACTTGCCCACAGATATATGGAGAAGAACCTGAAGATAAATGTGAGCGGACCTGCCAAAGGCACGATTCTTGAAGTAAAGGAAGCTGAGGGGCTTGGCAAGACTCTTGATGTAATTATATATGACGGAACCCTGAATGTTAATGACACTCTTGTGATTGGTGGAGTGCAAGAGCCCATTGTTACAAAGATAAGGGCTTTGTTCCAGCCAGCACCCCTGCAGGAGATGCGTGATAAGAAGTCAAACTTTATGTGCGTTGACCAGGCAATAGCAGCAACTGGTGTAAGGATAAGTGCTCCTCATATTGAGGAAGCAGTTGCAGGCATGCCCCTGATGAGCACTGAGGATGATGAGCAGAGCATTGAGCAGGCAAAAGAAAAAGTACAGGCAGAAGTAGAAGAAGTGCTTCTTGACACAGGAGACCAGGGGATAGTGATAAAGGCTGACAGCCTTGGAAGCCTTGAAGCTGTTATCAAGCTCTTTGGCGAGAAGAATATCATGATAAGAAAGGCAAGCATTGGCGCAATAACCAAGAAGGACCTGGCTGATGCTGAGAGCAGCTATGAGCAGGACCCTCTCCTAAGTGTTATTATTGGCTTTAATGTTGAGCTAGGCAAGAATGTTGAGCCTTCCAAGAGGGTTAAGATAATCACAGGAGATATTATCTATAAGCTCCTTGATGACTATGTGCTCTGGACAGAAAAGAAGAAAAAGGCTCTTGAAGGGGAGCAGCTAGAAGACCTTGTAAGACCCTGCAAGCTGGAGATTCTTCAGAACTGCATCTTCAGGCAGAACAACCCGGCAATTGTGGGAGTGCATGTGCTTGCAGGCGTGCTAAAGGTGGGGACTCCTATCATGAAGACAGGCAAGCAGATGACAGAGGTTAAGTCAATACAGCTAGAGAAGGAGAATCTTAGAAGGGTTGAGCAGGACAAGCAGGTGGCTGTGAGCCTGCCAGGAGTGATGTGCGGCAGACAGATTAATGAGAGGGATATTCTTTACAGTGCAATCCCAGAGCAGGACTTCAAGAAGCTGAAAAAGCTGAAGAAGTACTTGACTAAGGATGAGATTCATGTGATGAAAGAGATAGCAGAAATCATGAGAAAAGATAATGTTGTGTGGGGCGTGTAGAATAAAAAATGCAGAAACTAAAGGTTCTTAACACAAGAGAGAAAAGAAAAATATTTGACAGCCTAAAACAGACCTATGGTTTTGACGGAAAACTTGAAGGAGTGATTCTTCTCAGTTCAAAGCAAAAGTTATACCTATTAACAGGGGGCTTTGAGTTCATTGAACAGAACAAGGAGAGAGAGCTAAGGATTGACAAAGCAGGCTTATACATCGGAAGATTAATGCCAGACAGCATTAGGCTGAGCATTGAAGGCAGCCAATTGATAGGGCCAGGCGCCAAGAGCAATATTCTTGAGATTACTGACAAGCAACTTGAACTCTGGGTCAGGGGAGAGGACTTTGAGCTTGAAGGGTTCAAACAAGAAGGCTATTTCATTGTGAAGCACAAAAAGGATTTCTTAGGATGCGCAAGGATAAAAAAGTACAAGGTTGATAACCTGATCTCAAAGAACAGGAGAATAAAGACCTTGAATAAGTGAGAAAATAATTTAATAATCTTAAAAATAACTTAAAGCACTTAAAGCATATCTTCAATTGGCTTCTCAGGCTTTTTCATATCTTTTCCCTCGCCCATTGCTGCTTGTGCTTCTTTTTCCAGGTCAACACCCAGCTCTTTAAGAGCTGCAATGTGCATCTGCATTAACTGCTCAACAATCTGGAGTATTCTTGCAAGCTCCTGCCTCTCCTTTGCAAGAGTGCTTAATGAGCCTTTGTGAAAGCCTACCTGTTCCTCCTTGCTTGCACCTGGCCCTGGTTTTCCTTCCTCTGCATCTTTCTTCTTTGCCATAATATCACCTTAATAGTTAATATGATGTTTAACAGGGTTGCTTACCTGTTTTTAAACCTTTCTAAAAGAATCTAAAAGAATATCTTAATAAAGCGTGTCTAATTCTTAGTTTTATAATGAAGCCAGAGTTTTATATTCAGGATGACAAGCTGATTGCTAAGGAGGAATGGGAAAGGATAGTTTTAGATATAAAAAATTCTGTAAAAGAAAATTCAAATAAAAATTTAAATGATAAGCCCAGAGCAAAGCAATTGCTTAAAAGAGAGATTACCAGGGCAATTGAGGAAAGATTTCCTGATGAGAAGTTTGGGATCCTCTTTTCTGGCGGGGTTGACAGCTCGCTCATAGCCTTGGTTGCAAAAAAAGCAGGCAAAGACTTTGTTTGCTACACAGTTGGCTTCAAGGATGAAGGCACCAAAGAACCTGAGGATGTTGTGTATGCAGAAAAAGCAGCAGACGCTATTGGTGTTAATCTAAAAGTAAAAATCACCTCTTTGGAGCAGGCTCATGAGCTCTTCAAGAAAACAGTCAATATCCTTGGAAAAGAGCTTAACAACGTCGTTAATGCTGGGGTTGGAAGCGTAGAAGTAGCCTGCCTTGAGATGGCAAAACAAGATAATGTAAAGCATTTGTTTTCTGGCCTTGGCTCAGAAGAGATTTTTGCAGGCTATCAGAGGCATAGAGAGGCAGAGAATAGGCAGGCAGAGTGCTGGAGAGGATTAGTGAACATGTATGAGAGAGACTTGTTAAGAGACTTTGCAGTTGCAGGCAATGAAAAGATTAGTTTCTCAACACCCTTCCTTGACAGGGAATTAATTGGTGTTGCTATGAGAATTCCGGACAAGTTAAAGATTGATAATGAGAACTCTAAAATAATCCTGCGTGAAGTTGCTGAAGACCTGGGCTTACCCAGAGAAATAGCCTGGAGAGGAAAGAGAGCAGCACAGTATGGCAGCAGACTGGATAAGGCAATATCAAAGCTTGCAAAGAAGAAGGGTTTTGAGTACAAAAAGGACTATTTGAAGAGTTTGGAATGAAAAACCTTTATAAACAAGTAAACATAACTCTTTCTTATGGTGGAAGCTGCTGAAGCAGTTAATGAGTCGCTGGAGGTTATTACCGGAGTCTCAGACAAGGTCGCTCCAGTCATAACCAAGATTGTGATAGCTGTACTCATCCTCCTTATGGGTCTCCTATTGGGCA
>CBFDDS010000088.1:0-3493 GCA_965603625.1 Candidatus Woesearchaeota archaeon | reverse complement strand
TATAACAATGGCTGGCTTGAAGATGCAGAGTCAGAAGGAATAAGTGTGTATGCCGTGACTAGCAGGGGTGTTCTGTTAACTGATAACAACAAATTTTTTCACAATGTTATTTATGACAGCATGGGAAGAGGAGTAGCTATAAGCAATTGGGGAGGAACATGTAATAACAATGTTTTCAAGAACAACATATTCTTTGATAATGAAGGAGTCCCTGATGACGTCCAAATAAGGTTTGACACAGCCGGAGAGCTAGATAATAATATCTTTACTCATAATCTTATCTACAAAGACACAGGAACTGATGTAAGGGTTCATCCGATAGGCACTAACCCTCTTAGTTGGTGGGAAAATAATTATGCTTCTAACTTTAATAACAATATCCAAGACGACCCAGAGTTTAATAATGTAGCCAGTGCTGACTTTGAGCTTCAATCAGGCTCACCATGCATTGATACAGGAGACTGGCTTACGACAACCAGAAACGCAGGAAGCGGAACAAACATACCAGTGGAGGACGCCACTTATTTCATTGACGGCTATGGAATTGTTGAAGGAGATGTGATACAGCTAGAAGGAGAAACAGCAACTGCAAGGATAACCAATGTAAATTATAATACTAACACATTAACTGTTGACAAATCTCTAACCTGGAGCAATGGCCAGGGGGTTAGTTTTCCTTATAGTGGCTCAAAACCAGATATCGGTGCTTATGAATATGATAGTGGTTATATACCCCCTCCACCACCACCACCGCCAAACCCAGCTGATATTGATAATGATAATGATGTTGATTTAGATGACTTGATTCATGTGGTCAATGACTTCAGCAAAAAGTCAGGCTTCACTTATCAAAAAGCAGACACAGATAGCAATGGAGTTATAGATATATTTGACATCGTATTCGTCGCAAGAAGGTTCACATAGACTATTTTTTATTTTTTCTTGCGCCAGTTATACGTCCTTAACTTAGAGCTCTTGCCATATCCACAGCTGGAACACCTCTTCTTTCTCACATGATAGGTGTGTTTACCGCACCTTCTGCATCTTATATGGGACTTCTTGCCTGACTTCTTTCCCATTGATGGTGTTCCTTTTGTCATACTACAATCACCCTGAGAATTCTATGCCTTTACTGTGTTGAGATTATTGTGATTGTGTCCCCTCTTATGAACACGGTTCCTAGCTTTCTCTTCATCTCGCCGTCAATTCTTTCCTCAGCATCCTGCAACACAACATTGATGTGTATGTCAAAGGAGGTGAGGCTTCCTATGTACTGCCGGTTATTCTTCAACTCTACTATTACTCTATTGCCTCTTGCCTTGTTTAAGGCATCTAATGGTCTTGCCGCTTCCATTTTATCACCCAAAAAAATACAAAAATCTTTCCCAGAGGGTATTCTGGCGTATTTATAAAGGTTATTATAATTATACATTAATTTTCGTATAAAAAAGAAAGATTTATATGTCTCGTGTAATTCGCGACTCTTATATTGTATTTTGTATTATATTAGACTATTTATAATTAAGGGGGGTTTAATATGGAAGAAGTGGAAATTGGAAGGATTAAGAAAACTGACTCTACCAGTGTGATTGTAAGAATCAATGAGTTCCAGGGAGAAAAAGGCGTGGATATCAGGGAGTATGTTGAGACCAACAAGTACACTGGGCTCACCAAGAAGGGGACGCGTATCCCTGTTAGTAAGTGGCCTGAGTTCAAGGCTCTTCTTGACAAGGTTGAGGTATAGAGCTTCTATCTAACTTAATCCTGTACTCATCTCAATAGAGCGCAAGCTTTATAAACACATTATTTTTTCTGCAGAGCATGGTTATAATTCAAGGTAAGCCTAAGAGAAAGTCTACTGGTGCAAGGTACACCAGCACTAGGACTAAGAGGCGCCATCAGAAGGGCAACCTGGCTACTAACACCAGGATCGGTAAGAAGGATGCTAGGAGTTCCAGGACTCTAGGCGGCGGTTCCAAGACAAAACTTCTGTTCGTGGATAAGGTTAACCTATTTGACCCTGGCACTAGGAAGCACTCTATTGAGAATGTCAAAACCGTGATGGAGAGCCCTGCTAACAGGAACTTTATCAGGCGTAACATTCTTACCAGGGGCACTGTTGTTGATACTTCTAAGGGCAAGGCCAGGATTACTGGCAGGCCAGGCCAGGAGGGCATGGTTAATGCTGTGCTCATTAAGTAGATTTTGTCACTAGACAGTGATTAAAAACCGAAAGATTTATAAAGGATAAACACCATTAGTATTCTACAAGATGGCAGAGAACTATCTTGCAAGAACATATGACATAAGGGAGTTAAGCAATATAACTGGAATAGCTGGTTCTGACGTTTCCAGATACATGAGACAATCTGATTCTCGAGCAATGCGCATGTATGACAGGCTCTACCTACATCTAGGTAACACAGACCTTCTCTTAGAAAAAGCAGGCACGAAAAAAAAATACAAGAAGAAGATTAAAAGAGAAGGAAGGGGCTTTGTTGTTAAAAAAGATTCACTTGAAGACCTAATAAGCACAATAGAACTAATCACGCCTGATGTTCTAACCGCGGGAATCCGTAAACCAGAGAGTGACAAGGGCAGCCAGGACTACATTGGAGTCATTGAGTACAGTGTAAAGATATCCCCTGAGTCAAGGGTAAGTTATCAAGAGGGGTATACTATAGGCATGGATGAAGTGAGCAGATTCATGAATGACAAGAAGAAAGATATTGAAAAAGAAGCACAGAACATAAAGAGAAGGCTAGCAGAGCAAGGAACAGACATAAGAGTAGAAATACAAGCCTAAACCAGCCCCAGAAGCATTGCTAATCCCAACAGGAACATAATAACTCCTGCAACTAAGTGCAGCCATCTAATATTCTTATCTTTCCAACCAGACACATTCTCAACACTTGTGAGCCCAAGATACACAACAAGAGTTATGATTATCATAGGAAGCACGAACACCAGGTTGTATATCAAAAGCCAAGGAAGGGTTTTTAAGATTTCAAGAGCAGACAGGATTCCACCTGCAATAACATAAGGACCGATAGTGCAAGGAAGCAGGAAGAGAGTGACAATAATTCCTACAATAAAGGCTCCGCCAGGACTAGTAACCCTTGAGATTATCTTCTTAACCTTTGATCTGAGCATTATAGGCATCTCAGTACCAAAGCCACCAGGTCTGTATCTTAAAAAATCTCTTATGTTAAGAACTCCAAGTATTATAGCAACCAGCCCAAGAATCTTGTAAAGCCAAACCCTAGCAACAGTCAGTACCTGGACTAACTGGAAAAACTTAATAATAACAAGCCCATAAATCAAGTACATAATAAAAATAGACAAAGTGAATGCAAGACCTGCAAGCAAGACCTTACTTCTCTTCTTAGGATTATAAGACATTATAGCAATAAGCATTAAAGCCAGAACAGCCAAGGCGCAAGGATTAACAGCATCAACAGCTGCCAAGCCAAGAATCTTTGCAAGAGTTAGT
>CBFDDS010000087.1:0-3528 GCA_965603625.1 Candidatus Woesearchaeota archaeon | reverse complement strand
AATCGAAACATTTAAATATTACCTATGTTATATATTTCTAACATTATGTTAAAAATAGATAACTTCACTCGAGGTGATAAATAATGAAGGACAAAATAAGACTAACAGCAATTATCATAATAAGCTTGTTAGTGATAGCAACAGGAGCCCTGTTCGCAACCAAGGCCTTTATGAAAGGAGAGGTCGCAGGAGGAATCCTCGGAGCTATTATTGCAGTCATAATACTAATCTTTGCTCTCTTTGTTTACAGCAGGGGAAACAAAGACATGAAAAAAGGATTCCCAATACAGGATGAGAGAAGCAGAAAGGTATTGGATAAAGCCAGCTCTAAAGCATTTTATATCTCGCTTTATCTATTACTATTAGTAGGATTCCTATCTGATAAGATAATTAATTTCAGGGACGTGAGTCAGGCAACAAGCATCACAGTAGGAGTGATGGCTATTTTATTCGCTGGTTTTTGGGCATATTACAACAAAAAGGAGATATAAAATGAAAGACAAAACAAGTGTTTTTTTAGGAATCGGAATAACAGTATTAATCATTGCTTTGCTGATAACCTTCATTGCAAAAGCAGGCCAACAATCTATTTATGAAAACCTGCTCTACATACTGGTGACTCTATTAATCATAGGCACATCAATAATAATGATAAAAAGAACCAAGGACCTGAAGAAAGGGCTGCCTGTGAAAGACGAACTAATCATTAAAATAGCCCACAAAGCAGGCTCTTATGCTTACATGTCAACTATGTGGCTCGCAGTAATACTTTTATGGTATAACACTTATTTCGTTGACAACTTCAACCTGCCATTATTATCAACAGAACAACTCATAGGAATAATCGTCCTTTTGCCAGGGGTTATTTATCTTACATTTTTTTTTATTTTTAACAAGAAAGGCGTTTAAGAGGAAAAAGGGTTTGGAATGAGAACTCGCATCAAGGAACTCAGGGCTAGGCATAATCTTACTCAGGAGGACTTAGCCAAGAAGGTAGGCGTCCGCAGAGAGACCATTGTCTTCTTAGAGAAAGGAAAATACAATCCATCACTGCAACTAGCTCATGATGTTGCCAAGGCTTTAAAAACAAGTATTGAGGAGTTATTTATATTTAATGATAAGAGGTGATAAAAATTCAAAAAGACAAGAAGTACGTACCCGGCACATGGATAGTCATCTGGATTGCTATTGGCGCCGCTCTTGGAATCTCTATTGGAAGGGTCCTGGGTAATATTGTCCTTGGCATTCCTATTGGTGCCGGCATAGGTGTTGCTATTGGCTCTACATTCGAAGCCGCGTATAAGGATAAGGCCAGGCCTTTAACAAAAGAAGAAGAGAAAAGGCAAAAACTTGCTATTCTTATAGGGCTTGTTATTCTGGTAGTATTAGCCCTTGCAGGCTTAGCCTTGTTTTTGCTCAGATGAATTTTTTCCTTTTTAACAAAAGCATTTATATATCATAAAATAACTCCCTTATTCACTAGGAGGTGGAAAAATGAAATCAAAAAATTTTAAATTTTTTGGTCCAGAAAATCAGATAGATTTTCTGAAAAAAACCATTTTATACATATTTATGCTGCTTCTATTAATCTTAGCAGTAACTGCACTTAAAACCATTGAAGGAGACGAAATCACAGTAACAGAAGAGATAAACGAGAACCTATTTGCCACAGGAGGGGAAGTCACAATTGATGCGCCTGTGAAAGGCGACCTAATCACCTTTGGAGGGATGATAGATATTAATTCTCCAGTAGAAGAAGACACCCATGCCTGCGGAGCAAACATAAACATAAACTCTGTCCTGAACGGAGACCTGATGAGCGGAGGAGGAAACATCAAAGTAAAAGAGAGTGTAAACGGCGATGTAAGAGTATTGGCCAGCAGTGTTGAAATAGAGGAAAATGTTAGCGGAGACATCCAGGCAGTAGGAGCAAGCATCTTTATCAACAGTGATCATGTAGGAGGAGACATCTCTGTTCTCGGCGGCGTACTAATGGTTAAGAGTGATGTAGACGGAAATGTCGAGTTTGAAGGAGGGGACATAACCCTTAAAGGGGTGGTCAATGGAAATGTCACAGTATCAGTTGACAACCTCAAGCTCTCAGATGATGCACTTATCAAAGGAAACCTCAAGTACACAGTCAAGGAAGAGGCCAAATTCAGGGAAGATCAGGTACAAGGCACAATAACCAAGGGAGAGGTAGTAAAAAAGAAAGCAGCAACACCCTTTAAAGGTATTGTAGGAAAAATTATAGGCCTCATCGCACTATTAGTAATAAGCATAATCATAGTGCTAATCCTGCCCACAACCTCAAACAACCTGGCAAACAATATCCAAAAGAAATTCTGGAAGAGCCTCTTGTTCGGACTGATAGCCCTCATAGTAGTGCCTGTAGCCTCAATAATCATAGCAATAACAGTGATAGGACTACCAGTGGCGCTAGTGCTTCTGTTGCTCTACATCATAGCAGTATACATATCAAAGATATTTGCAGCTCTCTGGCTTGGAAGATTAATCATAAGAAAAAAGAAGCACCTAATCCTGGCATTAATAGTAGGAATAGTCATATACGCAGTACTGGTCAACATACCCTTCATAGGAGGCTGGATAAGATTCATAGCCATACTATTAGGACTAGGAGCAATGACTCTGATGATATTTAGTAAGAAGAAAAAGAAGTGATAAATAAGGGAAAGAATAATTTATTCCTGGCACAACAAACTATTTATACAAACTTATTCTATAAAATATGCTGGAGAATTAGGTTTTTCTTGCCTGCAGAACCATAAAAGTAGGGTATTCAGAAAACACTTCATACAACAAAGGATTCACTTCTTCTGCTTCTTTAACAGGCCTTGGCTCAAGAATCTTCTCAGTCACAAGCCCAGAGTCATAGAGGGCAAGAGTAACATCTTCAAAGTTCTGCCTATAAGAAGGCATCTCAAACACTATCTCTTTGTTTTCATCATGCAGCTGCCAAAAAAACTCTTTATCAGGATTAAAATAAGGAGGCATCCTAACCACTCCAGTTTTATCAACACTATCAACTATTCTGCCAACATCACCCCCAAACAAGGGATGCCTTGTAGAGAAAACATACACTCCTTTCTGCCTGAGCACTCTGTTAACCTCAGAAAATATATCCCTTAAATCCTTAAAGTAGTGCAGCATCAGGTTACTGCACACAACATCAAAGCTTTCATCCTCAAAATGAGTGCTGCTCGCATCCTCAACATAGAACTCTAACCCAGGATGCTCTCTTTGAGCAATTTTTATGAAATTAGGAGCAAAATCAACACCCTTCACTCTGGCTCCAAGGTCATGCAGCTGTTTTGTAAATACCCCAGGGCCGCACCCCATATCAAGCACATCCCTTCCATCAACCTTTCCTTCCAACAACGAAAGAACAGCAGGGTTCTCAATAAAAGAATTAAAAAACATAAACTCAGGGCGCTGCCTAAGCCAATGATACTTCTCAGCGTGCTCATTATAAGTCTTCTTTATCCTATCTTCTGTGCTCATTCTTTT
>CBFDDS010000086.1:0-3565 GCA_965603625.1 Candidatus Woesearchaeota archaeon | reverse complement strand
ACTCTTCTCATTCGATGAGAACGGTGACGTGGAAAAGGAATTCATAATCAAGACAGTGAAGAATGGAGAATTCGTGAAGCATGAGGAAGAAATTGAAGCTCCTAAAGAAGGTGAGGTTAACAGGAAGCCAAGGATACTGGATATAATTTTGGGGTGATTGGAGGTAATAAAAATGAAAGGCTTAACCAAGAAGAATGGGGTTAGTGCTGAAGAAATAAAGCAAGTATTGGATAAGGAAGGAATAAAATATCTTGAAAATAACATTAGGCTGAAACAGGGTAGTTGGCTTGAATCATCTACAGATACTGATTACTGGAAAAAAAGCGCTTTGGATAAGGTGATTATAACAGAGGAGCGTGCTATGGAATCAATAACAAAGACTCTGGGAAATCCTCAGGTTACTGGATTTAGGGAGAATATAATGCATTGTATATTTTTTGCTGATTACCAAATAAATTCACTTGACTTTATTAAGTCAATACCTTATTTTCAAGAAGGGCATTCAGAATATGGGCTCCCTGCATATATTAGATTTAGAAAGACTGGTGAGATAGAGCAACTGACCAAGGTAATCTATAATGATGTGTTCGTGAACAGCTATAAAGAACCGATTATTATTAAACCAGAACCTATCGTGAAAACCTAAATCACAAATAATTATATAAACTCCTCTTACTTATCATTCTTATATGAAGGGCTTTATAGTTCATCCTACCTACAAGGTTAAGGAGGGAAAGGCTTATGTCTACTTATTCGGCAGACTTGAGAACGATGAATCTTTCCTGACTATTAATGAATTCAAGCCCTACTTCTTTATCAGGAAGGCTGACCTTAACAAAGCCCTGGAAATCGAGAAGTTCGAATATGAAGCAACCCACCTGAAGAATTTTGAAGACGAAGTTGTCGCAAAAGTTGTCCTGAACATTCCTGCCCAGGTAAAGCCTTTAAGAGACAAGCTCTTAGAGAAAAATATTGCCTGCTATGAGGCAGACATCCGCTTTGAGTACAGGTTCATGATTGACCGCCTGCTCCAAGGCAGCGTTGATATCCAGGGCGACTTTGTAAAAGGAGAATCTGTCAACAGGGTTTATAACCAACCCAAACTAAAACCAGCGGATTATATACCTAAGAATCTCAAAGTGCTCTCAATTGATGTAGAAACTGACAAGAAAGTAGACACTCTCTACTCGATATCTCTATACGCCCCTGGATTTCAGAGAGTTATCATTGTGAGCAACAAGAAGCTCAAAAAGGCAATTAGTGTGAAGGATGAGAAAGAGGCATTTGCCAAGTTCCAGGAGCTCGTCTTCAAATTAGACCCAGATGTGATTACTGGCTGGAACCTCATAGATTTTGACCTTAAGTTCATAGAGAGGAAGTTCAAGAAGTACAACCTTCCCTTCCTGCTTGGCAGAGGAGATTTGAAGTGCTCAATACGAATCTTTCACTCCTTTTTCCAGGACTCGAGAGCAGAATTCCCAGGAAGAACCGTGCTTGACGGCATCCAGGCCCTAAAGAACAACTTTATCGGCCTTCCGAATTACAAGCTTGAAACAGCATCCGAGTTTTTCCTTGGCAAAGGCAAGATTTTCAAAGGAGCAGACAGATACAAAAAGATAACCAATGCCTACAAAACCAACCAGCAGCTATTAGTTGACTACAACCTGCTGGACGCAAAACTTGCATACGATGTTCTCATCAAGAGCACTGCTCTTGACTTGTCAATCCACAGATCCATGCTTGCAGGCATGCCCCTTAACCGTGTAAGAGCAAGCATTGCAAGCCTAGACTCGCTATACTTAAAAGAGTTGAGAAAAAAGGGTTATGTAGCAGGAACCTCAACATACAGCCGGGATGACAAGCCAGGGTTAGGAGGATATGTGATGGATCCCAAGCCAGGCATATACGACCACGTAATTGTTTGTGATTTCAAGAGCCTGTACCCGAGCATTATAAGAACCTTCAACATAGACCCTCTGAGTTTTGTGCCTGGCTGCAAAGGCAGGAACATGGTTAAAGCGCCGAACAATGCATGCTTCAAAAACCAGGATGGAATCCTATCCCTGATTATCCAGCGCTTATGGCAGCAAAGAGAAAAAGCAAGAAAGCAGAAGAACGAGTTTGCCAGATATGCTATCAAGATTCTTATGAACTCTTTTTATGGTGTGCTTGGCAACCCCAACTGCAGGTTCCATAACCGGGATGTGTCAAACGCCATCACCTACTTTGGCCAGCACCTAATCAAGACCACTGCCAAGAAAGTGGAGGACATGGGCTATGAAGTTATTTATGGAGACACGGACAGCATCTTTGTGCATCTCAATGTTGATAATTATAAGGAAGCTGAAAGGATTGGCACTAAGATTGCAAAGCAGATAAATGCTTTCTTTGATGAGCACACCAAAAAGAATTACAAGAGGAAGAACTACCTTGAGTTAGAGTTTGAGAAGGTGTACAAGAGATTCTTAATGCCCCGTGTGAGACACTCTGAGGCAGGCAGTAAGAAGAGATATGCAGGCCTTGTTGTTGATGCCAAGGGCAAAGAAAAGATTGAGTTTGTAGGGCTTGAATTTGTGAGAAGAGACTGGACAGATATTGCAAAGAAGTTTCAGAAGGAACTGCTTGACAGAATCTTCCATAAAAAAGAGGTTGCTGACTATGTTAAGGAGATTGTCGGGGAAGTGAGAGAGGGAAAGCATGACCAACTCCTGATTTACAGAAAATCAATAAGAAAAGAGGTTGATGAATATACAAAGACAACGCCTCCGCATGTAAAGGCAGCGAGACTCCTCGGCAAAGACCTGAAGAGCACATTGATAGAGTATGTTATGACCACTGCTGGTCCTGAGCCCATACAAAAGCAGAAACACAAGATTGATTACGAGCATTATATAGAGAAACAGATAAGGCCGATTGCAGATGCTGTGCTTGTTTTCTATAACCAGAGTTTTGATGATATTATCAAGGGTAGCAGTCAGAAAACCTTATTTGGGTTTTGAACATTTAGAGAATTCACACGACACTCACAAAGCCTGGCTCTGGTTCTCTTATTAGTCTCTCATTTTTTAGCATGGTTAGAATTCTTTCAACATCTGTCTCTATCATCCCTTCGAGCTGTGCTTCAATTAGTATGCTTTCTTTTTGTATTTTCTTTTTATTGCCTATTAGAAGGCTATTGATAATATTCATTAATTTGATTTTGTCATCTGTCTCGCTCTCATTGGTCACTGACCTGAGCGCCATTCTTTGTATGCGCATCAGCTCTTCAAATTCTGCTTCATCCATTTTTTAAAGAGTGGACTGAAAACTATTTGGTGAATATTACTTCCACCCCCTAATGAGTAAGAACCTTTTTTCCATATAAATAGTTTTCGCTATTAATATACTTTTCTGTATATCTTTCTGAAAAAATTTAAAAATAATCAGAAATTCTTTAGTGAAACATGGGGGGATGAGTTTGGATTTTATCACACTCGAAGAAAAGGATAATTCAAGAATCTATAATTTCATAAGCATAAATGATGAGAATCACTCTCTTTGTCACAGACAACTAGAGAAGCGCAAT
>CBFDDS010000085.1:0-3660 GCA_965603625.1 Candidatus Woesearchaeota archaeon | reverse complement strand
TATCTCTTACTTATATAATATAAATTAGTTTATAAAATAATATCACCTATTTTAAATATAATTTATTTTTCATAGGAAACCTTTATATAATAGTGAGTATCCCAAAGAAGCCATTCGAGAGTGATTAATTTTTTTTGACACGGTGAGTGAGGGGGATTGAGTTTTTGGCAGGAGCAACAGGTCCAACAGCAACTTCAGTATCCCGATCAGAGACGATTGAGGATAAGGTTGAGGAACAATTAATAGAACAGAGGATTGGTAAGAACTTCAGGCAGAAGATGGGAACGCTTCTGTTTAGTGACCGTTATCACGGTGCTAATGAGCTTATAGCTAATTCTTGGGATGGCCGTGCCTCTAATGTGGATATATCCTATGAAAAAGGAAGGTCATTTGTGATAAGCGATGATGGAGAAGGCATGGACCCTAAAAAGGGCCTGCCAGATTTTTACAGATACGCAGATAGTATTAGAGAGGAGATGCCGAGCAGAGAGGGCGAGAGGCCCTTTTTCGGTACTGCAGGGGTTGCTAAATCAGCAGTGCCCCACCTTGCCTTTGCCTACACCCTCCGCACGACAAAGGAGGGAAGCGACACCGAGTATGTTATTAGAGAGGTCTTTGTGAGAGATGTGATTGATTTTGTACTAAAAGATAACCAGGAGATAAAAGCAATAGAGGACCAAAAAAAGAGGATTCATAGGATAAGAGAGATAAGAGAGGCTGTCCTTAATGGGGTTTCTCCCTCAAATATTCCTGAGCTTAAATATAATGAGCTTATACATTATCTTGAAGAAGAGTATGGGCCTATAGAAAAGGTGGTTAATAAAGGCGGCCTTGATGATATCCGTTTCACTAAAGAAAAAGTTCCTAAGTCAAAGCACGGGACCACCATAAGCCTTCATCCACTTAAGTTTGAGAGGGAGGGGATGGAGATAGACCTTGATGAGCTTGAGAAAAGAATTGTTGCTGAGTTCTCAGAGGTGTTCTCAAACGACTCTACAGACCCCTTCAGGATACACCTTAACAACACCCTTCTTCAGAAGCCTTCTCAGGATGACTTTATAGAGTATGGGGAAGAGGTTGAGCTGCCTCTCTGCGGAAAGGTGGTTGCAGAGATATTGTATTCTCCTAATATCCCTCTTAAATGGCTTAAGGGGGTGTATCCCTATGTTAACAGGAGAAAGATAGGCAGGGGTGATTTTGTTGATTTGTATTCCTTTAGGCACAGCTATAGCCTTGCCACTCGTTTAAGGGCAAAATTATACGTTGATGGCTTAAGAGAGTGCCTGCGTTTAGACAAGGAAAACATCTCCTTTGACCATCCTAAGTTCAAGGAGCTGCAGAACTATGCTCACAAACTTATAGGAAGAATTGTAAAAGATGTTTCAAGGATGGAGGAGGCAAGGAAGTCCAAGAAAGTGGCAGGCGTTATTGAGAAGGTTTCAATTTCTCTGACTAACTCCTTCAGGATGTCCAAGCTTTCCAGTCTTATACCTCATGAAAAAAAGGGAGGTGAGGCCAAGGCAACACCTAGGAAAGCCCAGGTAAGAGTACAGATTACAGGAGAGGACAAGGCGGGCCCTAATGCATACTTTGATGTTAACACCACTACTGTATATATTAACCGGGATTTGAGAGTGATGGATAGCTCCTCTTTAAATAGCCTTAAGCAGTTCTTATCTGATAAGGCAGAGCATGCCATTAATTATGCATCGATGGTTAAAATTCATCCTCAGTTCAAGAGAATCTCTGAGCTCTTTGACCAAGGAGCTATAAGAGTCAATAAGTCTATTGTAAGAAAAGGAAAAACAGTAGGAGAACTGATTGAGGGCCTTGAAAAATTCAGGCCTGATAAAAAACCCACGGCCATACCCCTGCTGGATATAAGATACTATAGGCAGCATGAACTCTCTCTTATTCTTGGGAGGCCAAGAGCTGTTATTTCAAGATTAATAGAATATAAAGTCCTTCCAAAAGCAGATAAATGGAGAGGTGATAGAATCAGAAAAGTGGCAAACACCCTCTTTGGATACAAGACCATAGAGGAGATTGCCAGGGATTATGTGGAGAAGAAAAACGCTGTTTCCTACCTCAATGCTGAGAGAAGGCTGATGCGTAATGTCCGGGAGTTTGGCCCCAAGGACTACCTGAAGAACATTGGCTCTAAGGGGAATCCTTTATGGCTAATACCCAGGGATAAGGAAGGGGAATTCTTTGTAGACTACTATGCCTCAGGCAAGAAATTAAGAAGAAAGAGTGAAGAAGAGGTTTACGGGGTGATTACTGTTTGTAAGACTGTGAAGCAGGAGACAGGCTTATCTATCAGCCGTCATCAACTGGAGGAGATAGTCCAGGACCCAGATGAAGCATGGGCTGTTATGAAAGTCGGGAAGGCAAATAGAAAGGGGCTGCCTGCTGATGCTCTTAACACCCTCGTAAAAAATCTTAAAAAACCTTCTTTTAGAGAGAAGTATAGGATATCTTGAATATATATTAAAATCATTTAGAGATGGGAGTATGTTGGAAAAGCTTCTTACAGAAAAAAAGGCAGAAGGGCTTTTTTACACTTCTCAACAGGTGATAGATGCCTTTGGAGAGCAGAGATGGGGCTTCATAAAAGAGGACGCAGCTTATTCTGGAGATATAATCCTCCCTCTTAAGTACAAGAACAAGAAGGGCAGGCTTGTTAGGGTTGAGGAGGCAGTTCTTAAGGAACAGGTAAATTATTCCAGGAGAGTTAGGATTAAAGACCTGGCTGATGCTTTTGGCATAAAATACGATTCTCTTGAAGAAGTGGCTGACTGGACAGAGAGCCTGTGCCCGATAGAGATAGAAGATGAGTGGTGTGTCTCTCTTTGTGGCACGATAGAGCTATTTAAGAACGAGATTAAAAGGGCTGATGCAGAGCTTCCCTTTGAGGTCACGCATAAAGAGCTTGAGAAAAAGGGCTTTGTGGTGAGCAAATACCTTGATTGTATTAAGGATACTCCAAAGACATACAGCACAGGAGATATAATAAATTTTTACAGGGCAGTAATGTTTGACCTGAATCTCTCGGCTGCCAGGGATGACGGGCGTATTAGCAATCCCAACTTTACAAAGATAGCATCAGACGAGTACGGGCTGGAGAAGGAACTAAAAGATCTGGATGAGGAGATAAAAGCAACAGACGGGGTTCATTACCTGTTGAGGCAGATGGGGACTATTGAGCTGCTCAGCAGAGATGAGGAGAAAAACCTTGCTCATAGCATAGAACTGGAGAGAATAGAGATTTTCAAAGAGCTCCTGAACAAGGAAAATCATCTCAATGATTCCATCATAAAAAGGGTATATGAAGATATAGGCTATGCTTTTGGTATTAGCAAGGAGAGAGAGGATGATTTCAAGTACGAGGATGAGGAAGAGGAAGAAGGGAATGGAATAAATATTTCTAATATCCTTTTTATGGAAGAAAAAGAACTAGGAAAATTCAGGAAAATCTTTCAAAAAATTGATAGAAATGATGTGGATGGATTAGAAGCCTTATTCTTGGGTATGTCAGGACAAAAGAAGTTTGCCTCTGGCTACTATGATGACCTCCTCACCTTTGCTGAGTATATACATCCTGAAATCAGCGCTGAACCTGCTTTTGCAGGGCATATAAAGGAGAGGGATAAAGGAAAA
>CBFDDS010000084.1:0-3680 GCA_965603625.1 Candidatus Woesearchaeota archaeon | reverse complement strand
GCATACCCAAGATTGGCTCTTGTGACAGCATTGTAATCAGGATTAACCTTTCCTTTGTTTTCCTCAGTTAGGTGTAAGGCTTGCATGTGTTCCTCAAAAGCCGTATCATATTTCCCTTTATCTGCAAGCGCAACGCCTTTTTTATTCAGCATATTTATTTGCTCAATTACTTCATCAATAGCCATGTTTCCCCTCCATGTTTTATCATATAGAACTAGGTGTTTATTTATAAAGATTTTTAAATATAGTGCCTTTTCTCCTCTTTATGAACATCCTCCCGAACATCAAAATCATTGGACTCACTCTTTATCTTGTTAAACAAAAGATTCTTGTGGTTGGCGACACGCATATTGGCTATGAAGAGGCTCTTAACAAGCAGGGAATCCTGATACCCAGGATGCACTTAAAGGAAATAATTGCAGGGCTCGATAAGGTATTCACTCAGGTTAAACCAGAAACAGTTGTTCTTATAGGAGATATAAAGCATGAGTTTGGCACGATTTCTAAGCAGGAATGGTATGACACTCTGGAATTCCTTGACTATCTACTGGCCAAAGCCAAGGTTGTTCTGTTGAAAGGCAACCATGACACTATTCTTGGACCGATTGCCAAGAAAAAGAATTTGGAGATAAAGGAGTATTTTGTTGCCGACAGTATCTTTTTTTGCCATGGACACAAGCTAATGGATAATAATACTAATTTTAAAAAAGCAAAAACAATTATCATTGGACACGAGCACCCAGCCATTGCTATAAGAGATGATGTGAGGGTAGAAAAATACAAATGCTTCCTGCTGGGAAAATACAAGAGAAAGAATCTTGTTGTGGTGCCCAGCTTTAACTTTGTGACAGAGGGAACAGATGTTCTTCAGGAAAAACTCCTGAGTCCCTTTATCAAGAACATACCTGACTTCAAGGCCTTTGTAGTCGGAGACAAGGTGTATGATTTTGGGAGGATTAGCAGGCTGGAGAGGTGAATTGTCTCTATCTTATAGTAACTAATATAAATGGGTTTGGTTTTCTCCCTCTTATGGAACCTCCTCCAACATCGCAAGAAAGTTTGGACTCTATTTTAGATAAAATAGAAAATGCAAAGGCTGGCATCCTGAGCTCTACAAAGATTAGTGCATGGCTCAACTGCCCTTTTTACTACTATCTCAATTATATACAGCGTGTGAAAGTACCCAAGCCAGTACACTTTGTTTTTGGGCAGGCAATCCATCACGCCCTTGATGCGTTCTTTAAAGTAAATTTCAAATCAGCTGATAGCTTTGCAAAAAAATTTTCTTATTACTGGATGAATGTTATTGCTGGAACCTTTCTTACTGAGTCAGAGAAAAATAGGATTAATTTAAAAGTAAAGGAAATTGAAATTCCTAATAATAATCCTGATTATGATGAGGACGAGTATGTAATGAAAATAGGAAGCCATATAAGATTCTACGGCGATCCAAAGAACTCAGTGTGGGGATATCTTGGCGCAGGAAAAAAGATGCTAAAGCTGTTCTTTGACGCTAATAAAAACAAGGCCCCTCCTTTATTTAGAGAATTAAGAATAAGTAAGTTTCCTTTTCAGTACAGTCCTAAGAGCAAGAGATTCAGGACGAAGGGGGTTGTGGACAGAATTATAAACAAAGCTTCTCCATTATTCAGAAGATTAAAAATAGGTAAATTTCCTTTTCAGCATGGTTCTAGGAGCCAGGAATTCAGTATGATGGGAATAATGGACAGAATTGATGAACTAAAAGAAGGAGGAAAAGCATTATCTGATTATAAAACTGATAAGCGAATACCCTTTATGGATGATATACACAATGGGCATCAATTAACTATTTACCATGCTGCTTTTACTCACAAATTTGGTAAACCACCAGATAGAATGTTCTACTACCACATGCCAACAGGACTCGAGATTGAAACCTTTAGAGAGGACAAGCACTACAAGGAATTAAGTGAACTGTGCGGGATGGTTGTTAGGGGAATAGAAGAGACAAAGGCCTTTACTCCTATTTCAAGGTACAGGTGCGGGGCATGCCAGTACCGGTTTGATGATGTTTGTGATAGATACCTGGCAGATTATGAACGAGCAGTAGAAAAGATAATATTGCCGGTGACTAAGCCTTGGGGCGACTTCTTAAATGACAGGCTCCCAGAGCCAGAGGAGCCCAAGAAGAGGAAAAGACCCAGAGGGAAAAAAGATGAACCCCTTGTGGCTTCTGCTCCGCCGGGTAAAACTATTTCTTCTGCTCAGCCTGATAAAAAATATGAGGATAAAAAATAGGATTTGATACCACAAGACTTATAAATAATCCTTTGCAGTGTTAATTTCCTAACACTAAAACGATATATATGAGGTGGTTTTTTTGGAGAAGTATTTATTTACAAGCGAGAGTGTTACAGAAGGGCACCCCGACAAGGTGTGCGATCAGGTAAGCGATGCAATTCTTGATGCCATGATAAAGGACGACCCTGATTCAAGGGTTGCTGTTGAGTGCCTCACCAAGACAGGATTCATAATGGTTGCAGGAGAAGTGACTACCAAGACCTATATTGACCTTCAGAAAGTGGTCAGAGAGACTCTTAAAAACATTGGTTATGATAACCCTCGTTACGGATTTGAGTATAAGACCTGCGGTGTTATCACCAGTATTTCTGAGCAGAGCCCGGACATTGCCCAGGGAGTTAATGAGAGCAAGGACCATGAGCAGGGTGCAGGAGACCAGGGAATCATGTTCGGCTATGCCTGCAATGAAACCCCTGAGTTAATGCCCTTGCCGATAATGCTTTCCCATAAGCTCACCTTGGGGCTGGCTGAGGCCAGGAGGAAGAGGGAGCTAAAGTTCCTGAGGCCTGACGGCAAGAGCCAGGTAACCATTGAGTACCATGACGGCAAGCCTGTAAGAGCTGATGCTATTGTTGTTAGTTCTCACCATGACCCTGAGGTCACCTATGAAGATCTGAAAAAAGGGATAATGGAGAAAATCATCAAGCCTGTGTGTAAGGACTGGATTGACAAGGACACCAAGTTCTTTATCAACCCCACTGGCAGCTTTGTTGTGGGAGGACCTGTTGCTGATGCAGGAGTTACAGGAAGAAAAATCATTGTCGACACCTACGGTGGTGTGGGCAGCCATGGAGGAGGATGCTTCTCTGGCAAAGACCCCAGCAAGGTTGACAGGAGTGCCAGTTACATGGCTCGTTATGTTGCAAAGAATATTGTGGCTGCAGGGCTTGCAGACAAGTGTGAGGTCCAGCTGGGCTATGCTATTGGTGTTGCAGAGCCTGTCAGTGTTCTTGTGAATACCTTTGGAACAGGCAAGATTAAGAACGGCAAATTGGTTGAGCTTGTAAGAAAGCACTTCCCACTAAAGCCAGGCCTGATTATCAAGCACTTAAATCTTAAGAGACCCATATACAGGAAGACAGCTTCCTATGGACACTTCGGCAGAAATGATCCTGACTTTACCTGGGAGAAAACTGATAAGGCAGATGCCCTGAAAAAGGATGCAGGAATTTAGGTTTAGTTTAAACCTCACCTAAACACAGGATGAATGTACTCTACCTCTGGGTCAGGTGTCTCGCAAAAGTTCTGCTTAGGGCAGTGGTCACACTTGTGCGCCACAACATTATCCTCGTTCTTCTCTGGATCGAAACAAATACCGTTAAATAAGTATTCACACT
>CBFDDS010000083.1:0-3689 GCA_965603625.1 Candidatus Woesearchaeota archaeon | reverse complement strand
GCCCTATATCTATAAAGTCTTTTACATTTGGTTCAAATGCAGCTATCCAGTTTGTGTCAATGTTGCTTAGGCCTGATTCACTTATGTTTACAGTTAGGTATTCTCCTGGCACTGCTGTTTTGGTTATCATGCTTTTTTCTCCTTCTATGCAGTGGTGTACTCTGATATTATAATTCTGAGGCAGACTTGGGCCTACCGGGTTATCTCTTTTACTGCAACTAACTAGGCTTCCTATTCCTCCTGCTGTTGCTAGTCCTAGGACAGCAACACCAGCGATTTTTGATAATTGGCTTGGTCTATAATTTTCAGCAATAACCACCTTACCTTGTTTTTTTCCAACAAAGGTTTTTCCGTCAACCACTACTTTATCTTTGCTTAATATGCCTTTTTTTACTTTTATTTCATGGTCTACTCTTTCTTCCAGTGGTTTTTGGAGTTCGTATCCTCCTCTTCCATTTGGCAGAAATATTTCTCCTTTTTGTGGAGGTGTCCAGATATCTGTATCTTTAACTAGAATTGGAGTTCTTGCTTCAACCATTACATTCCCATTCATGTCATTACACCTCTAACACTCTCTTATATATAGCTTTCTGTGTTTATAAAGCTTTCGGTTTTATTACTACTTAGAAGTAATTAATTACGCTCTTAAAGCTCTTATCATCAGGTTTACCCTTGTACTTCTTGCCCAGCCTTATCAGCTTCTTCTTATCAATCCTGAACCCCCTGCTCTCAAGCAAGGGCTTGTTCCTGGCAATGTACTGCAGGAACTGAGTAACATTCTTGGGCTTCTTAGACTCCCTGCACCTCTCAAAGTCTATCATCACAGCTTTATTGCCCTTTGTTATAAGAATGTCCTTGTAAGGGTTAGTGAGCTCCTGCTTGTTAACACCCAATATATCCATCTTTCTGCACTGCTCCAGCACCTGCTTGAGAACACTAACAATCTTCTTTTTGCTCTTCTCCTGCTCAAGAAACTCCTGTATCCTTACTCCGTCAACAAAATCCCTGTAAAGCTTTTTATTCTTATACTTGATAAACTTAGGGCCAATGCCGTTCTTATTCAGCAGCTGCAGGTACTTGACTTCATTCTCCAGAGTGTCAACTGCACTGCGGGGATTCTTCTCCTTGATGCATATCTTGCCCTTCTTGTACACAACTCCCCTCTTTCCTCTTGCATAGATTTCCATTTTTACTTTTCCGGCGGTTAGCATCGGCTCGGGCCGCGCTTACTTCCCAAGAGAGCTACGTTCCCCCGGATGGGGCGTCCCCCGACTCCGCTTTGATTATTAAGCTGAAGTATGCCCTCGCAAACTGATGCTAACCAATGTACCTTTTATTTCAAAAACTTTTTATACTTTCATTCTAATTTTATTATGAATATGGGGTTCGGGACAAAACTATGGCTGTGGCTCTTTACTTTTCTAATGATAGGCGCGGTTATAGGCTTTATAATCTTCTTTTTTGGCTCTCTTATAAAAGCAGGTGTATAATCACTTCTTCTCAATCTTATAGACATATAACTGCTCAAAAAAGTCAAGGCTTTTTTCTCCTATGAGCTTGAACTTATAGCCCTTTCCTCTGATAATCCGGTCAATCTCTCTCTTGCCTGTCCTGTTGCTGAAGAGCATGAGGATAAAGCCGTTCTTTTTCAGGTGCTTTTTTGCTTCTTTCAGGAACATCTCAATGACCTCATAGCCCTTTACCCCGCCGTCAAGAGCAGCATCCCTGTCCATCTCATCAATAGGGAGATAAGGAGGATTAAAAACAATGGTGTCAAACCTCTCAGTGATATTAGCAAACAAGTCTGACTGAAAGGCCCTTAGCTTCTTAATATCATCTTTTTTCAGCTCTCTAACAGCCTCTTCATCTATGTCAACAGCAACAACCTCTTCCACCTCATTGCTGTAAACAGCTTCCCTGGCCAGAATGCCTGAGCCAGTCCCCATGTCCAGCACCTTGCCATGGGCTAGCCTTTTAACATATTCCAAAAGAAGATAAGAGTCTTCTTGCGGCTCATAGGTCATTTTAAGAACTCACTTAAAGTTTTTATCAGCTTCTCTCAGGTACTCTTTCACTCTGTTGAGAATGCTGGTTAGGTAGTACTCCTCAAGGTTCTCCTCGAACAGGCTCAGGAGGGTGCTGTTCTCCTTTATCCTGTAGTTATTCTTTATCTTCTCAACAATGAACAGGTCCCTTAGTCTTAGAAGCTGTCTCCTTATGTTAGAGGGCGCTATTCCCAGCATCTTGAGCTTGTTCTTCTTCCTGTTCTCAATGGTTGCCCTCTCAACCTCTGTTGAGCTTAACTCCTCTTTTGTCTCAAGCATTACCTCCAGTACATCCACAATAACATCCCTTGAGTCGCCTGGCTGTAGCAGTCCCAGGCTCAGGCAAATCTTGCGAACAAGCTCTCTCTTAGAAAGATTTTTAGGCTTCTCATATTTCCTCGGCGTAACTTCTGCTAGAGGCGTATCAATACGAATAGTCTTCTTCAAATAAACCCCCCGAAAAAATAATTATTATTGACTAAAAGATTTAGGCAGAAGGAAATATATAAATGTTTCTATTATATCCTTTATCTCGTCTTTTCTTATATAACTATCCAAGGGTGGTGATAAACAAAACTTTTATATAACTCAAACCAAGCCCCCAAATCCATGCCAAAAGATATTGAGCAGAGAGTGATAGAATTTGTGTGCACAGCCAACTATATGAGGTCGCCCATAGCAGAGCTGGTTGCACAGTGGTATCTGAAAAAGATAAATGAGGAAATTTACAGGACAGTATCAAGCGGCTCTCATGTGAACGCCATAAACATGGGCGCTAGAAACCTTGAAATGAAACAACTTCTCATTGAAAAAGCCATGGAAAGAGGCGATGTCTATACTCCTTCAATAGACCATGATATAATAAAAGATGCCTTTGAAAAGAGGAATGATACAACCTTGGACTATTACTTTAACATAGCATATGACTTATTTTGCAATGAAGAGAGAAGTAACAGGGCAGCAGCCCTCAAAAGACTAAAGAAGATGGGAATAGAAGGAGAGATTAAAAGAGAAGAAGACAGAGAGCAAACAAAAGCTTATTCAGACAGAGTGGCAGTGTTCTCAATGACAGAGTATAATAATAATGTTGTCAAGGAATTATACAGGTACCATCCTATTAAAGAGCCAATGGTAAGTGGTGTTTTAAGCAAGTTTGCAACAGGCGACAAAGAGGCAGAACTACCAGATCACTTTGGCAATGGAACAAAAACCACCTTTAAAGTTGTTGATAGAATTGTAGAAGAAGTGCAACTGGGAATTGATAAACTGCTTAATCAAGTTATTTCTTAATCATACAACAAAATTTTAAGAAAATTTTGAGCATTATTTGTTCACACAAATAATGAACCTAAACTCCTTGTCTCTTATCTTTGCCTTGCTCTCAAAATCTGATTTGCTCAAAGACTTGTCTTTGGCACTCAAAATCTTAGATTTTGATGTTTCATCGCTCTTCTTAACAAGATCCAGCTCACTGGCACCCACTTTTTCTTTCAGCTCCTCCGAGTACTTCTTGTCAAGGGCAAAGCCGGTCTCAACAACTACTTTTACTTTGTCAGCTCTTTTAAGGCCTGCTTTTCTCCTAAGAGCCTGCACTCTCCTGGTAATCTCTCTTGCAAAGCCCTCCTGCTCTAAGCTGGGAGTGAG
>CBFDDS010000082.1:0-3697 GCA_965603625.1 Candidatus Woesearchaeota archaeon | reverse complement strand
CTACAGTGATATTCTCCATGCTCTTATTCTCAAGCATAGGAAGCCTGCTCTCCCAAAAACTAAGAACCAAAAACATCCTAAAAATAATCATTGTCCTATTCCTGCTAATCATCATATACTATCTCTTAATACCCAGAATAATAGCTTCATTAATAAGCCTCAACATAATAACAAAGATAATCCTGGCATCATTAATAATAGCTCCTCTTGCTTTCTTCATGGGCATGCCCTTTCCAATGGCAATAAAGAGCATAAACAAGAAGCTAATACCATGGGCATGGGCCACCAATGGCTCTGCATCTGTGCTGAGCACCATCCTCGCTGTCCTGCTCGCCCTCTTTCTGGGCTACTCAGCAGTCCTAGTACTGGCAGCTTTATTCTACCTGCTCGGCGTCTTATTCTTTCAGAACTATTTCTGAGCCTCTCCAGTCATAGGCACAAACCTAACGCCTGTTATGAACCGGGTATCCAAATCCTCACCCTTCTTAGTAACCAAAGTCAAAGTTTGAAAGCCAGTAGTGCTCGCAAGAGGAATTATCAACCTACCACCATCCTTGAGCTGCTCAATAAGGGGAGGAGGCACATGGTTTGCAGCAGCTGTAATGATCACTGCGTCAAAGGGAGCCTTTTCCTCCCAGCCAAAGTATCCATCAGCATGCTTAACCATAACATTACTATAACCCACTTCCATAATAGTCTGCTCAGCTCTTTCTGCCAGGGACTCAATAATCTCAATAGTATAAACCTCATCAACCAGCTCTGCCAGAACACCTGCCTGGTAGCCAGAGCCTGTGCCAATCTCCAGAACCCTATAGGAGCTCTCCACTCCCAACCACTGAGTCATCAAGGCAACAATATAGGGCTGACTAATGGTCTGGCCATAACCAATAGGCACAGGATGATCCTCATAAGCCTGGGCTATAAAGGAATGCATAAACTTATGCCTAGGAATTTTTTCCATGACCCCTAAAACCTTTTCATCAGTGATATCCCTGCCTCTTAACTGGGTATCAACCATCTGCTTTCTTGAATCAGCATATTCATCAGCTTCAGAAGCATTCCCAGGCGTCTCCCTTAAAAAGTCAGTGCTCTGAATTAAGAGAATGAATAAGAGTACTAGGATAATTATAAGAAAAAATATTTTTTTACCAATCACCCACTTCATTTTTATTCCTAGAGCTAGTAATCACTTCTCTATTATAAAAATTATGAAAAAAAAAGAATATTTTACTTCCTGTCAGCCCATGCAACAAGGCCAATTATAACCAGATAGGCGAGTCCTGCCAGTCCGCTCACAAGAGGCACCAATTCCAATACATGCACAAGAGCCAGCCACCCAGGATATTTTCTTTTCTCAAAGATTCTCCAGGTCGCTATTATCATCAACACCAGCACTGCCAGCCATCCAAGCACAGGCACAACCAGTAAAAATATCCATGCCCAGTGAAAGCCTCCCAGACTCAAAATCATGGCAATATTGGCAAAGGGTATCCATGCAAGCCAGGCATTCTTATACCCCAGCTTCTTGGCAATGGTCATCCATGCAAATGCAAAATACACATACACTGCTATTCCCAGGATTACTGCTAATACTATCAGTCCTGCAAATAGACCAGCATACATTCCTGTTAAAGAATCCACATACGCCATCTAATCACCTCCCAAATATATCTTGAAAATCTACACTGTATTTAAATCTTGCTCTTTCAATCTCCCCAAACACTCATTCATATCAATTATATAGGTCTTTATCCCTGTTATCCCTTTGGAATTCCTTTGCACGTGCACTGCATTGTAGCCAGTGAGATAAGGCATGCGCTCCAGTATCTCATCCAGGCTCTTCTCAGGAGGGATTATATAGATTTTTCCAGAAACCTTTCCCTTAGCAGGTATGTGCTCCTCAACCTCAACCTTTACTTCCTGCCCCAGCATTCTTGCATAGAAGCCATCATCTTTTTTTACCAATTCTACAATATTGTCGCTCTTCTCCTGCATTTTAATCAGCCTCCTCCCACCTCTTCTAGCCCATCTCTTTTTTCTGGGACGCTCTCCTGTATTATATTCAGTTCTCATGCCCCAATAAGTCTTCATTTTACTATCTCTAGAATGTCATGTCTGGATGCGTCACCTGCATTGTAGATAAACTTGTACTTTCCTCCTTCACTGTCCATTATATATCCTTTGTATATACAGCCAAAGCTCTTAGGCCCTATCAATCCCTTAAGCCAGGGTCTTGAATTAATAACATCCACTATCCCACTAATACGATAAGTATTTCCCTTTTTTTCACCGTCAATAATCTCCTCAATGCTCTTATTCCTTTTCTTGCTAACCTCTGAGCCGTCATGCACCTGGGTAAATGAGACATCACACATCATCTTATCATCCCTTACCCTAAAATCAAGGACCATTTTCTCAACATTATCAATATAACTGGTGATGCCGAAATACTTCACTCTGGCTGGCCCTTCAAAATGCATACTATTCTTAACCCAGTACCTTCTCCTTAACCTATCACGCAGTCTACCCATAACTACTGGGGAATAGGGTTTTATTTTTAAATCCTTCTAGAACCAGAGAAAGCCCTTCTTCCTGGGCTTGAACATTTTTTTTAATCTTTTCTTCTTCAGGAAACTCTCAAGCTTCTTCTCAACCATGGGATTATCAAATTCCTTCTCCTTTTTGCGGAACTTGGAGGTGTGATGATAGCTCCTGCCGTTCTTTAACTCAAACTTGTGCTTCTTATGCAGCAGTTCATGGTACATCACATAATCAAGCAGCTCAGAATCCTCCTTGAGAACTCTGGAGATAGTCACCTTGTTAGAGCCGTACTCATAGCTTCCCAGCTTGCTAAAACTCTCACCCCCCCATTTAAGATTGGGCTTCTCAACAAAGCCGTTAAAGTACTTCTCATTAACCCTCTTATAGCTCTCCTCCAATACAGGGTCGCTCTCCTTTACATGGGCATAGTCACCAACACTCTTGATAAAATTCTCATATAAATCAATGTTCAGGCTCTTCCTCTTCTCCTTATACACCTTCAAAAGCAGGGACTGTATCAAACCCATCTTAATATCATTGCTCACCTTTCTCCAATCATGGGACAAGCTAAAAACCATAGAATTAGATGTATATTTAACATTGGCATTATAGGCATTAAAAGCACGAGAATACCTGATCTTCAGGCTTCTGCCCAGCCTTTTATCAGGAAACAACTCAGCAAAGGCTTTTTCAGCAAGCTTCATTTTATGTATGCACAGGATACCTGAGAATAGCAGCTATTCTCCCCATCTCCTTTAACTGCACACCCTCTCTGGTCTCAGTGGATATAACCTCCACCTCTGTGCCCACCTTTTTTACCATCTCATCAAACTCATCAAGAACCTCGTCGCCAAGAGTCTCAGAAAGCAATACAACCTCAGCAGCACCCATCTCAATGCACTGCTTCACCTGGTCCCTGCCATAGCTAACAGTGTCAGGCTTGGTAGATAACAGATTAAAGAACCTCTGCATGAGCTTCTTCTCCTTGGCAACCTCTTCCTCTGCAAGAACATCCTGGCACTTCTCAAGCAATTCCTGAAGACCGAACTCGCCAGTATAGCTTAAATCCTTGACAGCAATTATCTTGTTCTTAACATCAGCAGTGAGATAGCCTTTATTGATAAAATCAGTTGTAGTGGTGCTGGGACCACCAAGC
>CBFDDS010000081.1:0-3708 GCA_965603625.1 Candidatus Woesearchaeota archaeon | reverse complement strand
CAAATATTCTTCTTTGTTCATAGTTCTGTTCTCAATTTTACGCATAATCTTCTCCATTCTGAAGCGGGGCAAGGGGGTATGGGTTAAAACCCAGTGAGCAAGGTCATAAAGCTTGTCTCTGCCTCCCTGACTTACGTTTAAGCGTTCATTACAGTTTTTAATAGTCAACTCAATGTCTGAAAGTTTATCTAGCCTTTCTTTGTTATAAGCAATCTCTTTGGCAATGGTCAATCTCTTAAAAGCAGAACTCTCATCCTCACAAATCTGTTGATAAACTTTCCTTCTCTCTTCAACAGCCTCTTGTAAGGTTTTCATGAGGGGAGGAATGCTAATAAGGTATAAAAAAGTTTCTGTTCGAAACAAAAACGAGAAATTCAAAGAAAAAAATAAAAAAAATAAAAAAATAGAAGAAGGTTTATCTTCCCCTTGCCATTTTGGCACAGGAGATGTGGCCTTTCTTGTCAATAAAGTAGAGGTATCCTTTCTTCTTTTTAACGCCTACTTTTGCCACTACTTGCGGTTTGCCCTTTGGCTTTTTCCTTCCTCTTGCCATCTTGGCTCTTGCGACATTTCCTTTTTTGTCGACGAAATAGAGCCAACCTTTCTCTTTCTTAACACCAACTTTGGCTACCATTTGCTTTGCCATAAAAAACACCCCCTTAACTCTTTTACCTTAAAGGTTTTTTGTTATTTTATCAATCGAATGCTGTTCTTATTCTTAAATCTTTTGGTTTTACCGACTAAACCTTTAAAAACCCCAAGAGAGAAGAAGCCGGTTAAAGAGCCTATTTCTCTGACTCGTATGACAAGTAATAGACGATTGTTATCGCACCGGCAACCACCAGAGCCAGGATTAGAGAGAGCAAGGTGGGAATAAACCAGATAAGAATCGCGTATACAATGAAGGCTGCGAAGAGAAGAACAAATATCCACCTTGATGCAATAAAAAGGTAGAGGCCAGTGGTCCCTCCCTTAAATTGTCTGATCTTCTCGAAAGTAGGGAGGGGTAGGAGAGAGAAGAGGGCAATCAACAGGTTGGCCTTGATTATGTTCTGTATAAGTATGTTTCCTGTAGAAAGAACTATCGGCGCAAGGAGGCCGGCGATTATCATATTTGCCAGAGGCCCTGCAAAGGATATATAACCCAAGTCCTTGTGTTTTGCTCCACCCCTAAAAACACCCATTCTCAGCTTGCCAACTGGTTCATGCCAGAGGGAGCCGGTGAAAAAGAGGGGAACATAACCATAAGTAAAAAAAGCTACAATCAGGCTGAGGAGAATGCCGTTAAGCCAATATTTGTACTCGGAACGATAGCCCATTGCAAGAGCTATTATTTTTTGTATTGAAAAATGAATCATAATCGAGATGAAGACAATTATCACCATGATTATAAGGTTGCCGAGACCCACACTTAGGTTAAACTCGTCTCCTCCCCAAGTCCTAAAGCTTAGAATAAATGCAGCTACAAGAACAGTTGCTATGATATAACCCAACTCTTTTTTTGTAAAGGTAAAGCGCCGCTCTAAGCGGGTGACCAATTCATTAACACTCATAGGCCAACTCTTGATTTATCCCTTTATATAGGTTTCTTTTATGCCCTCTTCTTCTTGATTAAACCCAACAGGTCTTGTTCGTGACCTGCCCCCACAACAACGAGTATCTTCTGTTCGGGATAATTCTCCATTATTGTCTTTAATTTCAAGGCCATGATTTTGTTCCTCTCTTGGACAAGCACCTTGTAGAGACCAGGATATCTTTTTTTCAGAATTCGCAAGGCCTTTTTTATAAACTGCTTCTCAGGCACCTCTCGAAGATTTATTCTCATCTTCTTAGAAAAGGGAGCGGTAAAGATGTCAATAAGGAAATTGAACCTTTCTTTCCACCCAATTGCCTTTGAGAGCCTTGCCAGGGTCACTCTTACATCTCTGTCAATAAGGGCTATTCTTTTCTGGTTGTCTCTTGCAAGTTCTACTGCTCTAAGCATGTCGCTTCCTGGTTTTATCCCAACAATACTTCCCAGCTTCTGCTGTATCAATCCGCCGATTAATGCAAACAAATAGCCCTTTAAACCAATTTGGGAAATTAAGGCAGGAGAATAGCTTGGTTTCCTATCGTGGAGCAAGGCATGCAGCCGGTTTCTATCAAGTTCAACAGCAACAATGTCTGGGTCCTGCCTTCTAAAAATATCTTCAACCTCTTGAAGAGAGGTCTCTGCTATATGAGAGGTTCCTATTATAACTAAATTTTTGTATTTTAACATGGTTATAGATAAAGCTAAGTATAGTATTGCTTTATCTTCTTGCCTTTCTTTATCTCGCCAAACTGGTTTCCATAATGCTTTATGTTTTCCCTCATAATTCTATTTGGCATTGTCCCAAGTCCCTTCTCAACCAGCTCTGCTCTTATTTTCAGACAGTCAAGGTTAATGCCGGCCGGGCAGTCCTGCACACACGCGCCGCATTCTGTGCATAAAAAGAAGACTTCTTTATAGTCCTTTCTCTTGGCTAAAAAAGCCTTGAACCTGGGCCCCACAGATTCCTTTACCAGAAGTTTATAGATAGGACAATTAAGGTTACAGGCGCCACATAAATTACAGTTTTCAACTGCCTGGTTTTTTGATGCCATCTTCAAGGTTCTGATAAATACAGTCTCCAAGCGAAGCTTCTACCGAATATCCTATCTGTAGTCAATAAATTTTCCTGGGTTTAATATGTTGTTATAATCATACTCGTCTTTGAACTTTATTAGTTCCTTTTTCTTGACGGGAGCAATAAAGCTTTTGTTTGTAGAGCCATACCCAAAGCCCTTGCCAAAACACCCATTAATCCTCCTTACAAAAGACCTAAATGTATTAACAAGACCCTTATCCTCCTTTAAAAAATAGGCATAAAATAAGCCAAGGCCAATATGGCCGTGTAGCCGGACCTTATTTTTTTCGCACCATTCGATTAAGTCGTATGCTTTTTCCAGGCTAACAAAAGGGTCTAGGACATAATAATAGCCCTTGCTTCTGAGAGCGGGATATACAGAATTAATCTTTTCAAGGATTTTCTTTACCTCTGGAACCTTCTTGTTTTTTCCTCTTAGAGTTGAATAGGCAACCAGCAAGAGATAGACATTATCAAACCCCAGTTCCTGTGCTATTATCTTGTCAAAAAACTCAAGGAAATAAACTTCAACATCCCTCTTCAAAAGCCTTGCCTGCTTAAGCAGCTCTAAGAGTTCTGAAGAGGTGAGAATGTCGAAAGAGAGGCTTTGCTTCTCAGTAACTTTGAGTTTTACTTTTGTTATAACTCCTGTAAGTCCTTCTTTCCCAACAACCCCTTCTATTTTTTTTGTGTTATAATGTTTTCCAGTACCATCAACAAATTCCACTTCTTCTATCCACTCCTCGACCCGGCCCAGACGGTGGCTTTCCTTTGAGAACCTGTTTTGAGCAACCAGTCCACCAATTGTCTTTACTGGGATAAAAGAAGTAAAGGGAAAGTGGAGTTTAAACTCAGCAAGCCCTTCGTTCAAGTCATCTATCCTGACTCCGGTTTCTACTTCAGTAGTCTTATTATTTAAATCAAGGCGTTTTATTCTCTTCATCCTCTCCATTGATAAGATTATGGCCTTTTCTGCTATTGTGGCATCTGCCGAATTAGTGCCTGAACCACGGATAATGATTGGTGTGTGGGTTTGGTTTGCAAAGAGCATTATCCTTCT
>CBFDDS010000080.1:0-3824 GCA_965603625.1 Candidatus Woesearchaeota archaeon | reverse complement strand
GGCATTAAGAGTACAGCGCCCAACTCATTCGAGATGCTGGACCATGCCTACCTTAACCTGACCTATTGCTTTTCCCCTAATGTTGTGTGTGGCAATGGCATAGCCGAGGGGACAGAGGAATGCGATGACGGCAACCTGGTGGGAGGCGACGGCTGCAACCAGATATGCAAGCTCGAGTACTGGCTGTGCAGCGACTGGGATGCATGCGTTGATGGAGAGCAGGCCCAGACCTGCATCTACGGCCGTGAGATAAAGGTTAACAAGAAGCTGTGCGAGAGAAAGGACTACTCCATGCTACTCTTCCTGATAATAGTTCTTGTGCTGATAGCAGTGCTGTTCTTCCTGCCCTACCTGTATGTTGTGTTTGTTAAGAAAAGAGAAAAGGAAGAGAAGTGAGCAGTAATTCAGCAAAGTTTAAATACTTCTAAATCAAAAAATAGGATATAATGCGTTTTAATATACTCCTCCTGGCCTTGTTTGCACTCTTTGGAGTGTTCTTGTTAAGAGGTGGGATAACAGGCTATGCTATCTCTGAGAGCTGCTGCTTTGGAGCAGACTGTCCCTCTGAGAACCAGTGCCCTACTGGCGCTACTATTGACAGCCCTGCTTTTATGAGTGTAGAGGATAACAATGCTCTCTCAATTGTGGGCTTGTTAATCGTGGTGATATCTGCTCTTATGATATTTGGCTATCTGCTGAGACGGACAAGAGAGCAGAAAAAGGAAGAAGAAAAAGAAGAGTTAAATACATAAATTTTTTAAACAAAATAATAATCTTTTTTCTTATGAAACTTGGAGTGTTGTTTTCAGGGGGCAAGGACTCAACCTATGCATTATATAAGGCTTTGCAGAAGCATGAAGTTGCCTGCCTGATTAGCATGATTTCCAGGAATAAAGAGAGCTATATGTTCCACACACCAAATATATCTCTTGTTGATTTACAAGCCCAATCCGCAGGATTGCCATTGATAAAAAAAGACACGCCTGGTGTTAAGGAAGAGGAGTTAAGGGATTTGAAACAGGCAATCATTGAGGCAAAGGAAAAATACAAGATTGAAGGAGTTGCTTCTGGAGCCTTTGCATCTGTTTACCAGAAGGAAAGAATTGAAAGGATATGCAAGGAGCTGAGCCTTGAATGCTTTAATCCTCTGTGGGGCAAAGACCCTGAGGAGTTAATGAGAGAGATGATTAGCAAGGGCTTCAGGTTCATATTCTCGAGCATTGCAGCCATGGGTCTTGACCAGTCCTGGCTGGGAAGGGTTGTTACAGAGAAGGATATTGACGGGCTGGTGGAGCTGAACAAGAAGACAGGAGTGCACATAGCCCTTGAAGGAGGAGAGGCAGAGACCCTGATGATAGAGGGGCCTGTGTTCAAGAAAAAGCTGGTGATAAAAGAAGCCCGGATAATCATGGAGAATGACAACACAGGCATCTATAAGATTGTAGAAGCTGCCCTAGAGCCCGCCCAGTAGATGATTAATAATAAATAACTGATAATTTTAGATAATTTTATAAAAAATTGATTTCTTATATTATATATTCTATGGACAAAAGAACCAAGAGAAGAATATATGAGTATGCAGCCAGGGTGACTGTGTTTTTTCATATACTCACTGTGGTGCTCTTCTTCACAGCAATACCCTTAATGTTTGTAGATGGATGGATAAGCCTGGTAGCAGCAGTGTACCTTGTGGTTGTGTGGATACAGTACAAGGCATTGGGAATCTGTTTCTTAACAATATGGGAGAACTACTTCATGAGAAAAGCAGGCAAAAAGACTCATGCCCACTTTGTGTCAAGGCAGCTTAACAAGCTGGTCAGGGGAGGCAGGAAAGACAGCTCAAGGTTCAAGCAGTTTGTGGACAAGTGGTCCTGGAATCTCAAGACGGTCTGCTTTGTGATAGCCCTATTGGTTATTTTTTTCTATTTTTTCTAGGATTTCCGGTTTTTCTATTATACATTTAATAAACCTGCTCTAAAGGATGAGGTGTATGAAGGATTCCTTGCTCATAAGAATCGCATTAATAACCAGCATTATAGGAATCGGCTTTCTTATCATTATATTAACAACAACCGGGCTGCAAGAGATTGATATAAGCGAGGCAAAGGAGCTGGAAGAGGACGCAACCATTCGGATAACTGGAAGAGTTGAAAGGATTACCAGCAAAGAAGATTTCTCAATTATTAATATCAAGAAGGAAGAAGAGATAACTGTTATTCTCTTTGATAAAGTTAACCTGAGCAAAGGGCAGAGAGTAGAAGTGATAGGAAAGACCAAGGATTACAAGGGAGAGAAAGAAGTGATTGCTGAGAAGATTGTGGTGAAGTAAGAGAAAGATTTATATAATCTTGTTTTCTCTCATTTTCTAAGGTTATCGGGGGTGTTATGCTATTGGTAACAAAGAGTGATTTTGTTCTTGAATGGGATAAGGCCTTAGGCTTTAAAGGAGACCCTTTTGCTGACAAGATATTTGCTCCTATCAACAAGTTCCTGGTAAACAGGAAGGAGGAGAGGGAGAAGATGAACTGGTTCTTTATCAAGAACTATTATTTTGGTGCAATGGTTGGCGAGCCAGGAGTGGGCAAGACCACCATGCTCAAGTGGCTTGAGGACAGGCTCACCCGCTACAACAGGATTCATGCTGTCTATCTTAATGCTGCTGTCTTCAAGGAGCAGGTTAATATACTGCACAAGATGGTTATTCCCCTGCTCTCCTTTTATGAGAGAAAGATTTCCAAGGTCCATAAAAAGATGCTGAGCGCTGACCTGCTCAAGTTGCTGAAGAAGAAGCTGGGTCATAAATCAGCTGCCCTGCTCATAGATAATGCCCACCACCTCACTGACAAGAACCTGGAGATGGTTAAGGGATTTAGGAAGGAGGGCTTAAAGCTGCAGGTGGTTGTCACCAGCACTCCCAAGGAGTATGAGAAGAGCAGGCTGAGAGAGATAGGGCAGGACGAGATGAGTATAACCCTCAGAAGGCTTACCTTTGAAGAGTCCCAGGACCTGATTCAGAGAAGAGTGCATGCCTTTGGTGGAAGAGGGATTTATCCCTTTACTGAGGCTGAGCTGAAGAAGCTGTATGAAAAGGCTGACAAGAACCCCAGGGAGCTCCTTAAGATATGCCGTGACGAGGCTATCAAAATCCTGATTCATAAGAGAGAGCTGCTTGACAAAAAGACTTCCAAGGAGAGAGCAGAAGCAAAACCTTTAAAAACAAGCGCCAAGAGAGAGAAGATAAAAGAGGCTAAGCCAAAGGAGACTAGTGGCAAGAAAATGGATGTAAATGTTAGAAAGGCTTCCAAGGAAGAGGCAAGAGAAGAGAGAGAAGACGATGATAAAAAGGTCTTCAGGATAAGATTTGCCCTTGGCAAGGATGATGACGAGCCCAGGCGCAAGAAGCAAAAGCATGTGAAATCAGTTCATCAACCTGGCAGGAGAGCTATACATGACGATGAGCACAAGCAGGACCTGCTTAATCAGATGAGCAGCACCAGCCCCAGGAGCTGAAGCCCGTTCGCGCCGATCGCCGCCTCGCCCAGGTGCGTGGCCAGCCGGCCCGCCGTCGCCAGCGTCCCGCCGGGCCACGGCCCCCAGTGCGGACTGAACAGCGCGCCGATCAGCACGGCGCCCGCCACCAGCGCGTAGCCCACGTGCACCCGCAGCCGGATCAGCACCACCATCGCCGCAAGGGTCAACCCGAGAAACAGAACCGCCTGCACGCACCAAGCTCCTCGAAACGCCGCCGCCCCACGCACGTTTGCGGGCGATTATACCCCATCGCCCCATTCTCAGCCAGAGCGGTTCGGATCGGGTCGCTCCCA
>CBFDDS010000079.1:0-3951 GCA_965603625.1 Candidatus Woesearchaeota archaeon | reverse complement strand
GGCGCTTACCAGGGTTATGTTGAACACCTGCTTGTCAAGGTGCTGGAGAATGATTATCTTCTTGGTTATGTTCTCCCGGGGATACTTGTCCTTGACTAATTCATCGCATATATCTAGGGCCTTGGTCACGCTAAGCTTAACCTTGCCCAGGTCAAGCCTCTTGATAGTGCCTGATTTCTTAAAAGCCTGCTCCTCAGGCCTTATGCCTATCTTGGGCTCTGTCTCAAACACCACCATCATGTCCTTTTTCTCAGAATAATAGCCCAGCTCCCACTTGTACTTCCTCGCACTGCTCTCTGCCATGGTAAAGCAGTGCACAAGATAATACTCTGGGTGCTTCTTGATAAAGCCCTTGAAAACCTTGCTCTCTTCCACCTTTTTTACTGTTTGTTTGAGGATCATTTTGTCATTCTCTATTCACTTCTTTAGATTGGTGAGCTGTAACACAGCCTGCCCCTAAGCCATACATTGCCTGATGAGTCAATATAAGAGACACAGTTTCCAGAGCTGTCACGCACCACAAAGCTATTGGCAGGTGGAGTGCAGTAGCTCTTCGTGTCATCAGTAACAGTGCCAGCAATTCTCATGTTGCCGTTAACATCATCAATCCAGGCCACAGTGCTAGGTCCAGAGTTCTCTATAATAAAGTCAGTGCCATTAGGAGTGCCAACACTGCTCTGAGTGATGGTTCCTTCAATATCCAGAAACCCACCGCCATCAAAAATCGCTCTTGTGTTAGTAGTGCTATCCTCTATGTATATACACCCATACGTAGCACAGGTAGTATAACTGCAGCCGCTTAATTGCCCACGAGTAATCACTGTTGCAATAACTAAGGACAATAAGAATACTACTCCATATAACAGTTTCTTATCCAATAAATACACCCTTCCCATGATTTTAATACCTTAACATAAGGTTTCTCTCTATATAAATCTTTTGTAAGGTTTATGATAAAGTATATAAAAGCCTCTGGTTTCTTGTCCTCTTAGAATGGGGGATTTTATCAGTGTTATTCTGCCCTGCAGAAACGAGGAGAGGACAGTAGGACTCTGCATAAAGAAGATAAAAAAGGTTTTTTCTGAAAAGAAACTCAAAGGAGAGATTATTGTTTCCGACTCCTCAACAGACA
Organism: Candidatus Woesearchaeota archaeon; assembly: GCA_965603625.1. Lineage (GTDB taxonomy): Archaea > Nanobdellota > Nanobdellia > Woesearchaeales > SM23-78 > SM23-78. The sequence continues at coordinate 2,819 of CBFDDS010000079.1, read as the reverse complement.
ACTCTTCAAGCATTGCCAGGAAGCTGGGAGTGAAGGTTGTAAAGCACAACAAAGAAGGCTATGGCTATGCATATCAGGAAGGCTTTAAGCATGCAAAGGGGAACATAATCATAATCGGCGATGCTGACAACACCTATGATTTCAGTGAGATACCCATGCTGCTCTCAAAAGCAAAGGGCAATGACCTTGTAATAGGCTCAAGATTAAAAGGAAAGATAAAGAAGGGGGCAATGCCCTGGCATCACAGGTACATAGGCAATCCTATGCTCAGCTCTATCCTAAGGCTCTTGTTCGGCTCAAAGGTGAGCGACACCCAGAGCGGCTTCAGGCTTATCAAGAGGGAGGCATGGGAAAAGCTCAACCTCCAAACCACAGGCATGGAGTTTGCAAGCGAGATGATAATCAGAGCCACCAAGCAGAACATGAGGATAGCAGAGGTGCCCATAACCTATTATCCACGCAAGACAGGCTCAGAATCAAAGCTAAGGTCGCTTAGGGATGGATGGAAACACCTCAGGTTCATGCTGCTCTACAGCCACTCCTTCCTCTTCCTGTTCCCAGGCTTTATACTGGCACTGGCAGGCATCCTAGCGATGAGTCTATTGCCAGTAACAATCATCTACTCAATAATCTCAGTGCTCTTGGTGGTGGTTGGCTATCAGGTACTCCTCCTGGGATTATTTGCAAAGACCTATGCCTCTGTTCATCTTAGGCAGAAGAGCAGGCTGGTGGACACAATTAACAGATATGTAACCTTAGAGACAGGGATAGTAATCGGGCTTATAGCCCTTGTGCTGGGTGCATTCCTTATGATTTTCCTGAAAGCCTTTGTGCCCTCACTAACAATCCTGATAATCGGCATCCAGACCCTGTTTGCAGCCTTTTTCCTGAGCATAATAGGGATAGAGGAAAGGTAAAGTTTTTAAATTAACAATAGTTCAAAGATTAGAAAGGGTGGTTTTATGGCGAAGAAAAGCAATCTCTTAACACAGGTCTGGGATTTTCTTAAGGTTAGAAAGCAGTGGTGGCTGCTTCCGCTCATAATCATGATTGTGCTTCTCGGTACACTATTAATTATTGCCAGTTCATCAAAGGTATCTGTCTTTGTATATACACTAATTTAAACACGATAATTAAATTATAGCCAAGAGGGGGATTGTGAAAGAGATTTTTAATACTCTGAAAAATGTATTTAATAAAATACACAAGGTTATGACTTCTATAATCAATTTTATCTTTATAATACCCATATATCTAATCGGCGCTGGCCTGAGCCGGCTGTTCTACAAGCCCAAGGATGAGAAGGGCGCGGCTTCTTACTGGAAAAAACCAGACATTAGCTATAAGAAAGAGGATTTTAGAAGGCTGTATTAAAATGACAACATACATACTCGGGATTTCATGCTACTATCATGATTCAGCAGCCTGCCTTTTAAAAGACGGCAGGGTGGAGGCAGCTGTAGAAGAAGAGAGATTCACAAGAGAAAAGCATGACAGCTCCTTTCCTGAGAATGCAGTCAGGTTCTGTCTGGAAAAAGCAGGCATAACAGCCAAAGACCTGAATTATGTTGTTTTCTATGAAAAGCCCCTAGTCAAGTTTGAGAGAATCCTTCATACTTTTGTGAAGAGCTTTCCACGTTCGTTCTGGTATTTTTACCAGGCAATCCCTTCTTGGCTGAACGAAAAGCTAAGAGTGGAAAGACAGATAAAGAAGAAGGTGGGGTACAAGGGCCCTGTGCTCTTTGTGCCTCATCATCTCTCTCACGCTGCAAGTGCTTTTTTTGTATCGCCTTTCAATGAGGCTGCAATTGCCACTTTTGATGGTGTGGGTGAATGGGCAACAGCAACCATTGGGTATGGTAAGGGCAATAAGATTAGGATTCTGAAGGAGATAACCTTCCCTGACTCTCTTGGCCTGCTCTACAGTGCAATAACTGCCTTCCTGGGCTTCAAGGTTAACAATGATGAGTACAAGGTGATGGGATTAGCCAGCTATGGAAAGCCAGCTTACTATGAAAAATTCAAAAAAATAGTGGATATCAAGGAGGATGGCAGCTTTAAACTGGACATGAAGTACTTCTGCTATGAACACAGGCAGAAGATGTTCAGCAGAGAGATGATAGAACTGCTTGGAAAGCCAAGAAAATATGGTGGCAGGGAAAAGATTACCAAGAGGCATGCTGATATTGCCTCCTCTATGCAAAAGATTACAGAGGAGATTATTCTAAAAATATCCAACCATGCGTACAAGATAACCAAGTCAAGGAACCTGTGCATAGCAGGAGGGGTAGGGCTCAACTGTGTTGCCAATGGAAAAATCCTGGCCAACACCAAGTTCAAGAAGCTCTTTATCCAGCCAGCAGCAGGCGACTCAGGAGGAGCACTCGGAGCTGCTTATTATGTGCATAATGCTCTTCTTAACAGGAAAAGAGGCTATGTGATGGATGAGGCCTATTTTGGCCCAGAGTTCAGCAATAAAGAGATAAAAGACTTCCTTGATGAGAGTGAGATTAAGTATGAACACCTTGATGACCAAGAGCTCTTGAAAATTGTTGCGAGCCTTATATGGAAAAATAAAATCATTGGGTGGTATCAGGGAAGAATGGAGTTTGGCCCAAGAGCCCTGGGCAGCAGGAGCATACTGGCCAACCCCTGCAACCCCAAGATGAAGGATATTCTCAACAAGAAAGTAAAGCACAGGGAGGAGTTCAGACCCTTTGCCCCAGCAGTTACTGCTGATGAAGCCCACAAGTACTTTAAGCTTGACCATGAGGCTCCTTTCATGCTACAAGCTGTGGATGTAAAGAAGGGCAAGGAAA
>CBFDDS010000078.1:0-4011 GCA_965603625.1 Candidatus Woesearchaeota archaeon | reverse complement strand
TAGTTAACTCATTAAGAGATGTAGGCTTTAGAAAAGTAGAAAAGCGTGTTCTAGAAGGAGACATGTACGAAGGCTTTGTAGCAGTAAAATAATTCTTATCAGAAAAGGAAAGCCTTAAATAATTCTAAGATTATTGGATGTATATACTCGTAAGGTGAAAAAATGGAAATCAAGATTGACACAAAAAAGGATTCGCCGGATGACATAAAAAAGGCAATTGATTTACTGCAGAGGATTGTTGAGGCAAGCGGGGGCAGCTATGGCTCCAGCGAGATAAGCCCAACAAGCGAGGTGGGCGCAGGCATGGCCAACCTCTTCGGAGACACGCCCGTATTAGGGGAAACACCAAGCACTCCAGGCCCTGATGATGAGAGCAAGGATGAAGAGGAAGGAGAAGCAAACATAGAAATAATTCCTTATTGAAGACGATGAAATACGAATACCTTGACCACACAGCTGACCTGAAGATAAGGGCCCATGGCAGCAATCTGGAAGAAGCCTTTGTTAATACAGCTGTTGCAGCCTTTGACTTTCTTACAGACACCAGCAGGGTAGCAAAAAAGCTTGAAAAAAAGGTGAGCATAAAGGCCAACAGGGTTGAGTCATTGCTCTATGACTTCCTGGAAGAGCTCTTGTTCATGCTTGACACAGACGGATTAATAGTTTCTGAGATAAAAGACCTAAAAATAATACAAGACAAGGATGAATTTTCATTGCAATGCTCTGCATTGGGGGACAGCTACAAGAACTATGAGATAAAGGGGAATATTAAATCAGTAACTTATTCTGAGATGAAGATTGAAAAGACTAAGGATACCTATGTTATCGAGGTCGTCCTGGATATATAATCTTTCCATCTTTTTTTTCATTCTTTAATTCATCTAACAAATCCTTTATACGAACATCCAAAGCATGAGTCATAGTGTCAATAGGGTTTTCTCCTGCAATATGTTCATAAAAATAATTAATCTCCAAGGGTTTCCCAATGTTTACACATATACACTCAGGCATTAATCCATGACTGCCTATGATAGCAGTTGGATAGACTGGAACAACAAGGCCAGATTTCTGGTATGCCCTATTAACTGCAAAAGCTGCTCCTTTATTGGCTCCATGAAAAAGAGCCTTCTTATCAGCCCTCCTCTTCTCCTCATCATACTGGAAAAGGACCACTTTCCTTCCATACTCAGAAAGATATCTTTCCACTGTTCTCATTGATGAACGAAAACCGATTCCATTTTTTATATCAAAAGGGATTGTGCCTATTCTTGCCAGCTTAGAAGGAGTTTCTTCGGCAAATCTCCTAACTGCCTTATCAGGAATTAGTTTTGAAACGATTCCTAGGTGCTTTCTTAGATGTTTTTTTACCAGACCGTACCATTCATCCATAACAAACATATCCCTTCTTGCTGCATAGAACAACTGAATATCTTTTGTGTCAAATATGTTGAAGAGAGTTAGTATGTCCTTTGCAGAGCCCACATGATTAGGTGCAATAATACCAGGCTGGTCCTCTACTATGTTCTCTAATCCATGGTACTCAATCTTGTTAAAACGCAGGATAAGCCGGCTATATTTGCGTCCCTGCTCTCTGTAAGCATCTTTTTCTTTTTCAGCTTTACTCAAATCAATCATTTAAATCAGTAACCTCTCAACAAAGGTAACAAGAAGAATATTGGGTTATTTATAAACCTTACCTCAAATGAATCTCAAGAACATCAGTATCCTTGAGGACGTGCTTGAGGGAGAGCAGCTTCTGCCCGTCAAAGCGGGCACTAGGACCCCATATCCTGACAAACTTGAACTTGTCAAGGAAATCCTTGTGCAGTTTTTCACAAACATTCTTAATCGTGCAGTTCTTATACATAATAAGGGGCTCAACCATGTCTGCCTCTTTTCCAGGCTCCTTAAGAAAAATCCTGATAAAGCCAAGCCTGTCAAAGATTAACTGCTTTAATTCTTTAATTCCCTCTCTTTTCTCAGCACTAACAACAATATCAGCCTTAACCTTCTTCTTAACCTCTTTTGCCTTCCCGCTGGAAACCAGGTCTGCCTTGGTAAGAACAGTAATAGCAGGCATATAAATCTTATTAGCCTCAATAATATCAATCAGCTGGTCTTCATTAATCTTCTCCCTGATAAGCACTTCTGCATTATGAATTCTGAACTCACTGAGAATGCCTTTAATAGTCTTATCAGTCATCACAGTCTTGACAGTCCTGCCAATGCGTATGCCATTCTTAACAGTCTTCCTAATCCTGACATCAGGCTTGTGCTGGTTAAGCCTGATATTCGTGTTGTAAACCTCGTTAAGGATTACAGGCAGGTGCCTGGGGTGATTAACCTCAAGAAGAATAAGAGCCATGTCAGCATTCCTCATAACAGACAGCACCTCTTTTCCCCTGCCAGTGCCGTCACTAGCGCCCTTAACAATACCAGGAACATCAAGTATCTGAATCTTGGCATGGTTGTACTCAAGAGTGCCGGGAACAACCTTCAGGGTTGTGAAAGCATAGGCGCCAATCTCAGACTCAGCATTGGTCAGGGCATTGAGCAGAGTGCTCTTACCAACACTAGGAAAACCCAGCAGTAAAACAGTGGCATCACCGCTTCGGCTAACAGCATAGCCCTCGCCCTTCTTGCCGCCCTTCTTCCTCTTCTCCTGCTTCTCCCTCAGCTTGGCAATCTTAGCCTTGACAAGACCGATATGGTGCTGGGTGCGCTTATTATATTTAGTCTTCCTCAGCTCTTCCTGGAATTTTTTTATCTGCTCGTTGTAATCAGCCATGAGGAGCGGTGAAGAAAAAGCTTTTTTAACACTTGCGATTTTTAAAGAAGAATCTCGTCAATATTCTTCCTGGGCCTGGCCCCAGGGCTCTCATCAGCATATCCCACAGTAATAGTGTAGGGGACAATAAAGCCATCAGGCAAGCCCAAATACTTCCTCATCTTTTCCTTATCCATCCAGCCAATATAGCAGGTCCCAAGTCCAAGCTCTGCAGCTCTGAGAATCAGGTTTTGGGCAGCAATAGACAAGTCCCTTATCGCTCTCATCTCATTAGACATGTCAAAGCCGGGCTTAACCTTCGCGCTGGGATAAGCGCTCGGGTCTGCACAGCAAACAATGAGAAGAGGAGCAGTGTACACAAAGTCCTGCTTAAAGATATTGTTCTTCTTGAGCTCGTCCTTGTCCTTCTTGCTCTTAATAATCTTGAACACCCAGGGCTGGGCATTGTTGCCAGAAGGAGCAAGCCTGGCAGCATCAACAAGCTCCGTGACTAAATCATCAGGTACATTCTTGGGCTTGTAAGCACGGATGCTTCTGCCCTCTGCAATTGCTTCTTTTACATCCATTCCTAAATTAGAAAACAAGATAGGTTTTTTAATAATTGCGATTTTTATTAGTCAAAAAATTGATTTATGAAAACTTTTAAATAATAAGGTTATACTATTATAACTAAAAGAGGGTGCGTAGATGAATAAGAGAGGTGCATATTTCTTTGTGATAGACGCGTTAATAGCTGCCAGCATCATTACTATGAGCCTGATAATCATCTTCACCAGCCACAACCTCAGGCCTGATACCAACCCCACTCTCAGGCTAGTAGAGGACTACTCAGATTTCCTGATAACAACAAAGGTGAGAGAGTTCCAAGGGGCTTATGTCCAATCATTGATTGATAACGGAAACATAACAGACCGAGATAATTCTCTTTTACAGCAGCTCACAGAGTTCTACTTCTACAACAAAACACGCAACAATACACAAATCATGTGGAACTTCACAGAGGAGATAAGCCACGGCCTTGTCCCGCAGCAGAGGAGTGTAATGCTCTTAATCAACGACACCCTGATATACACAAGACAGCTCACCCTGCCCAACCAGTCCAACCTTATGCTCAGCACAAAAAAGCTTAGTTTCAAGAAAATAAATGACAGTTATATCTATGGGCCTGTAGTAGTCGAGGTAATGATATGGATTTAATAAGAAAGTTAACAAGAAACAAGAAG
>CBFDDS010000077.1:0-4032 GCA_965603625.1 Candidatus Woesearchaeota archaeon | reverse complement strand
AGTAATGAGCTACTGTGATGATAATCATAAACACAAGGATTCCCACAACAATGAGAAGCAAATCTTCTACTCTGATTTTTTTAAACCAAGAAAGCCAAGAATTTTTTTTAAAAAATGTTTTCTTTGTCATTTATGCTTGCACCCCCCTTATTTTTGTATCTTGCTAATGCCTCTATATAAAGAATAAAGACTAATGGTTTTAGGGTATCTTTTTAAATATTATTGTTCTTGAATAGCGATTTTTTCGCCATAAACTATTAAACCACGCTTTTTAGAGTTATCTTTTCGAGAATAGAAAAATTTATAATGTACCTGCATTTTATAGATATGGAAATGATATACAAAAATTATTTTAAGCAAACAAAAATTTGAAATAATTTATTTAATGTGATTTGAAACGGGGGCAGAAAAATGAAAAATAAGAGTTTGTTAATATCAATTGGAATTATTACACTGATAGTTTTATTCATGTTGCAACTTGTGCTTGCTGCAAAGCCAGGCTTGTTTAGCAATGCTGACTTCTTTGAGCCTGATTATATTAATGGTGCAGCAGAGACTTTTAGTGCAGGAGAGAGCAGGACTTTTAATTATAACTGCTACTGTGCTGACCAGCCAGGTAAATCTTCTTGTAATGGTTATATAAAGTTGCAGGTTGACACTAGCAACGGCTTTGAAGATGTGAAGTCAAACGCTTGTAATGTTGCTGAAAAAAAGACCTGTTCTGCAAGCCATACAATGGCTTTTGATACAGCAGGAACATATACCTTCAGGGTTTTCTGCGATGAAAGTACAGGCACTGATTTTACCCAACCATCAGGCGAACATGTTGTGCTAACAGTTGAGCAGAGCGGATGCACTGATGGTGATACAAGGCTTTGCCCATTGCAGGATGGTGTTTGCGAAGGTTCTTATGAAACATGTACTGATGGTGTTTGGCCTGGTTGTGATTACTTGCGAATACATGGTTATGAGAATCCAGAGGTGTCTTGTGATGAGATTGATAATGACTGCGACGGCCTGATTGACAATGTAGACGCTGATGGTGATGGCTCAAGTGCTTGTGGAGGCATGGGAGTTGTTAATGAGTTATTGATTAGCGGATTGGACAGTGACCCTGGAAGAATAGATATTTTTGCTTATAACCCAGGCATGCCTGGCTATGAGTCAATTTGGACTACAGACACTCCTGGAATGTCGGAGAGTGGATATGGGGGTGGTGAGATTGGTGACTTAACCCATGACGGCATAAATGATTTTGTTATTAGCAGGTTTGATGGCTCTAGCGATTACCTCGAGGTTTGGACCTACAACCCTTTATCTAAGGAGTGGTACCAGGTATGGTACACTAACAAGGGAGGCTTTATTGGTGATATTGGTGACTTTGATAATGATGGCTTTGAGGAATTAGTCTTTGAAGACGTTAACGCTGACACCATAGAAGTCTGGGGGAATGATGTTATTAATGCTGATAGTTTTAGCATGGAAGCATTAGTTAAGGAGTGTGGGAATGCCATTTTCCACAACGCCGCAGGCGATCTGAACAACAACGGCATCCCTGAGATTATTTTTCAGTGCACTTCAGTAGATGATATTGAGGTTTGGGAGTGGACAGGCACATCTTATGAGCAGATTGCAACTGTAGTTCCACCACCATCAGGAGGCAGTAACCCTATTATGCTAATAGACGACATGGAATGTAATGGTGATGTTAATAGGGATGGTGTTAATGATTGTGTTTTATGTGGTAACAGTGGGAGTTCTCATGTTTTAACATATAGAAATAACACTTATTTCATTGAATACAATGCTCCAGCAACTTCAGGCGATAATAGTTTCACCCAGACGTGTAGCATCGGAGACATTGATAATGATGGTTTTGCTGACTGGTTTGATTCCAGCGAAGGCGGTGGATTGAGAGTGTTCTCTTATAAGAACGGGTATTATCAAAAGATATGGGACTATCTGCCTCACGGTGATAATCCGCCTATTGGCGGCTCTTATGTAGGTGACTCTGATAATGATGGCAAAGGAGAGTTCCTAATGGTTTACACCAATGACTACCAGGTTGAATTATGGGAGAGTGATGTGCTTGGAGCAACCAGTTTTGATAACACCTTCACCTGGAGTCCTTCAGTGTACAATGCCAATATAATTATCGGCAACTTTAATCCTTACAATGATGACCTGGGAGCTGACTGCAATGACAATGATGATTCAATTTATCCTAGCGCACCAGAAATCTGTGGTAATGGTATTGATGAGGACTGCGATGGAAATGACCTTGCATGTGTTTGTGTTGATAGTGATGGTGATGGATACGATGCTTATGACGCAGTTGCTTGCCCATCTGGAACTGACTGTGATGACAATAACTTCTTTGTGAACCCTGGAGCGGTTGAAGAGTGCAGTGATGGCATTGATAACAACTGTGATGGGAGCATTGATGAAGGTTGTGGTCCTATTTGCGGTGATGGCATATGCGATGGCATAGCTTTTGGTGAGGATTGCAGGAGTTGCTCTGCTGACTGTGCATCAGGACCAAGGGGTGTGTGCTGCGGTGATGGCAAATGTGATTCCAGGAAGGGAGAAACACCTGAATTCTGCCCTGTTGACTGTAGCTAACCCTTTTTTTCTTTTTCTTTTTATATTATAACTTATTTAAGGACTTCTGCTTATTATCTCTCTATTCTCTTGATTTTCTTATAGTCTTTAGTTATTAATCGAAACATTTAAATATAACCTACTTACATGTTATGTAAACATGGCTGTTGATATAGTTTTTCCACTATTTGGATTTACTTACATATTATGTATTTATCTTGTTATTAGAGCTTATACTTACATATTATGTAAGCTACTCACATATTATGTATATCGGGAGTGAATGATAGTTGATGAGAGACAACAGTAATATTAGAAAATTTGCAAAGAGAATAATATTGTTAATATTTATAACTATTCTATTTCTTACAGCCACTCAAAGCCTGCCCAGCCAAACAGACTTCTACACACAGCCAGGCTTGCTAGACACAACCCTAGGAACCCTTGAGATAAGCATTGACAGCCTCTACTTCAGGAATAACAGGAATATCCAAGAGCCAATAGCCAGGGCAAGCGAAGAAACAGGCCTGGCAAAGGACTACACAATCACCTACAGGAACATCCTGGACCAGGGAAGAGACCTGATCTTTGAAGCCCAGGAACAGCTCAGAAGGATAGAGCTAGTGATAAGACCAGGCTATCTTCCAACCCCCAGGAACATAAACGGAGAACTCTTCCTTGACTATGACTTCAGGCTTGCCCTGTCCCAAGGCCTGCAGGTGTATGTGAATGGAGAGCCCTGGGACCAGAGCCTGACCCATATAGCCTACTCCCTTGATGTCAGGGATGCCAAGGGAAGGATATTGTTTGTTTTCTCAACCCCTTATGTGGAAGATGCTAGTGGCAACCTGCATGGAGCCAGGAATCTGATCAGGAAGAGGGGCAAAGAAGTGGTCCTCACCATCAGAACCGAGTATGCCTGGATCAATGAGCAGGCAGCCTTTCCCTTAAGCATAAGGCAGAGCATAGCCAAGTGCGAGGGAGACCTGAGCTGCGTGGGCCTGGCCAAGGCAGAGGAAAGAGAGGTAGTGGAAGAAAAGCCTGAAATAATCCCTGAAGAGCCAGAAGAGCCCATAATGCCTGTATATCCAAAAGCCTTGCCCAGCCTGAAAGCAGGCTTAAAATCCTTTAAAGAGTACTATGCACAGGAAGAAGATGCTGTCTTTGACTTTGATTTTGAGGTTAAGGAAGATGTAAAGTTCCTGAAAAAGCCATCTCAATTCGGGACTTGGGAGACCCCGGGGGAAAAGATAGTTGCCCATCTCACTGATGACAAGGGAAATGAGCAGGGAGTACTGCCAGAGATTGAGCAGCTGGAGCATGGGCAGTTCAGGATTCGCGTACCCAGGCAGAGAGCCTTCAGACCCGGAGCCTATGGCTTAAGAGTAGAGCTTACAAGGCAGGGAGTGACTTATTTTGAGGAACAGCAGT
>CBFDDS010000076.1:0-4119 GCA_965603625.1 Candidatus Woesearchaeota archaeon | reverse complement strand
TTCTCCATTGAAGTCTTTATTATGGATTTTTGCTCAGCCAGCTTGTTCTCTATTGACTTGATTATCTCTTTAAGAGCATCAACCCTTTTCTTGATATTATCCTCTCTCTTCTCAAGGTAGCTCATCTCAACCTTGGCTTCTTCTATCTTGGTTCTTTCATTGCTCAGTTCCTCAATAAAGGACTCATACTTCTTTCTCTGGTCTGCTATCTTGCGGTGGACCTGGTTTATCATCTCCTGGAAGTCAAGCCTCTGCTGGATTATGTCCTTGTCAATGTTCTTCTTTAAGTCCTCATAGTGCTTTAGTTCCTGCAACTCCTCTCTTACCTGGTCTATGTCACGGCCAATGGTATCCCTTAGTTTCTTGAACTCTATCTTTATCTTCTCAAAGCCCTCAGATTCTCTCTGCAATGATTTAAGAGCTGTTTCTACCTTTCTTGTAAAAGCGTCCTTTTTAGAGGAATACACCCTGGCTTTTTTCTCAACTTCCTTCTTGGAGAGCTTTCTCTCGCACAGGTAAGTTCTGCTCAGCTTGTAGTCTACTGTTATCAGGCCCTCGTCTTCAAGAAAATCAGCCCATTCCTGAATAACAGGTATGCTCACTCCAAGCTCATTAGCAGCCTCATTGGTGCTTATCTTCTTCTTCCTATTAATCAGGTCAACGAGTTTGTCTACACCCGTCTCAATGCTCTTACGTTCAGCCATGTCAAACCTCTTTTTTAAAGCGCTTTAACCTTATTATCATTTATGAGGGTATAAAAATGTTTCTTTTTTATTTATTTCGTCGAGGTTAGCATCAATTTGCGAGGACATACCTCAGCTCAATAATCAAAGCGGAGTCGGGGGAAGCCCCATCCGGGGGAACGTAGCTCTCCTGAAAGATAAGCGCGGTCCGAGCCGATGCTAACCACTAATCAAACTCTATCTTATCCCCTAAGCTTGTTTTTTTCAATAATCCAACAGGCACTTCAGCAACAAACTGCGCCTTGGCTTTGGGAGAGTAGTATGAAAAAGGCTTGAAATTCTTTTTTATGTCAACAACCTTCTTATTCTTGTCAAGGAATAAGACATCGATAGGAAAGAACACAAAGAGCATGTGCAGGTCTGCTTTTCTCTCCTTGTTAAAAATAAATATCAGGGCAGATTCCGGCTTCTTAAACCTGAACATAAAGCCGAATGCTTTGCAGAATACACTTCTGCACAGTTTTGCCTCTTTTATTATCACGAAGCTCTTAGACTTGTTCTTGATCATGGTAATCAACCGCATGGCGTATAGCTTAGCTCATCAACCTCATACTTAGCTGTGTGGTTTATGTCTATCTTGAACCATAGGGGCATGTTGTCAACTGTACAGGCTTTTTGCTGGTAGCCGCTCACATTGCTGAACAAGACATAATCAACTATGCTCTTGGTGCCGCTAAAATTAACACCCTGGGTTTGCAGCTCAGGGAGATATACCAGACTCTCAATCCCATAAGGAGAGCTTGAGAAGTTGCCCTCCATTCTCATCAAAAAGCTGGGGGCAAGGGTATTCTCAACATAGAAGGAATGGTTTATGTGATACATGAGCCAGTGGGTGTCATTATTTGTGTCGTTCACATATTCTGTTACATTGGTAATCAGGATGGGGTTAGGGACTCTTCCATAGGTTGTAACACTGTAAATAGGGTCTCTTATATTCATTAATGAGACAGTGGCACTATAATTCTTTAGGAACTCCCAGCTAGCAAGCCCCCTCTTATCAGTGATATTCATATCAGTAGTCACGGTCACATTAACGCTCCAGGGGGTGTCATGGTGGAGATATATCTGCGTCACATTTATATCAATCCTAAGCCCTATCCTGCCTGCTATTATCTTAAGCCTGTCAAGATAGTCAGAATAAGAGGAGTTCACAAGTATTTCTACATTGGAACCATTAACAGTGCCATTGTAGAAGGCAATCCTGAACAAGCCCTCGGTGTCATTAAGGTAGTCTCCTGAGCTTGCAACATAGTCCTCAAGGGCTATGAGCGCCCTAAAGCCAGAAATGTATATAACCCTCTTTGAATCAACATCAATATCCTTGATAAATTCATTAATAGTCATAATCCTTGTATCAACCACTTTTTGCCTGTCAGTAAAGCTGTACTGCTTGTAGGCCAGGAAAACAAGGATTACCACCATGACAAAGAGGGCTGAGAGCAATAAGTAGAAGATTCCTCTCTTGCTCTTAAGCATTGATTTATTATTTATATCCCTATCCATTTTCATTTTCATTTTGATTTTCATGTTCACTTTCATTCGGACTTTCATCTGAATTTTCATTTAAATTCTTGTTTTTATCTTTCACTTGTTTTCTAAAATCCTCCAACCTGTCTGCTTCAACCTCTGGGAAGACCCCGCGGTTTCTGCATTCTGGGCAGTAATCAGGCATGGTCATCTTTATATCCATGCCAGCAGGAGGAATAGTGATATTAATGCCTCCGCAGTGCGGGCAAACCTTGATGTATTTTTTCTTTTCTTTCATTTTATTGCCACACCTGTGCCTTCACTAATGTGGGGCCCCACAGATATGGGACAGAGTACACAGTTGTGATTACTATCTCTATGTCCTCTGCCTCAAGATTAACAAATACCTTTCCATTATTATCATAATCAAGAGCAGTTAGCAGTTTGAAGACAGCAATATCATAGGCATCATCAGGGTCATAGGCACCATCTGCGAGAGTGTGGTTGGTCTCTGTGTAGCTGCACTTCTTGCTCCCGCTATAATCCGCTGGTATTGTCTTTGTGCTGTTGGTATCATCCTCAAACTGTATGGTCCAATTACATCCCTCTGTGTGCTCAACCACTCCTGAACGCGCAGTAGCCGAGGGTACAAGAGCCGTGTATATCAAGGTGTTATTCTTTGAGCAGCCTGTGCGATTAGTAATAGGTGCATCTCCAGTCTCTATTCTTAAGGTATGTGACCCATTTGTCAGGAGGTAGGCAGGCACCTGTACCTCATAAGGATCGCCCAGCCGGACATAGTTTGAACTAAAGTCTGATAAATTGAAAACAGTTGTCCCGTCAACGGTAAGGATATCTGTCCAGTGATATTCAGAATAAGAAACCACTTTTGAGTCAGCCACCCTGATGCCAGGAGGTATGACTACAGTGGGAGTGCAGCTGCCAAAGGGGTCTGTCTGAACAAGGACACTTATCTCATTGGGCAGGGGCGGACTGACTGCCGGATTATAAATAAACTCAATATATGAGTCATTATAAAGATTTGAAGGAGTCACATTTCCCTCCACAACCACTAGTTGTGATGTCTGGGCAAGCCTGGCCATAATATCCTTGGAGACGTTGTGATAGAACTCTCTTAATAATGAGGCATTGCTGCTCACGAGTACACTGCCGTTGCCCTCCTCTGCTATTTTATGAACCGTGTAGTTAGCATTATCACAGTTCTCAAGAGGTCCAAAGCCAACAGCATAGACAGTGGCATTTAAATCATCATGAAGCCTTTTTGCAGAGTTTATTGAATTATTGATTGGCCCGTCACAATCATTACCATTACATTCAGCCTCATCACCAAAGCAAGAGGTGAAAGGAAATATGTGGAAAAGAGGCCAAGCACTACTTGTCCCTATTGAAGTCTCATTGCACTTCCATGTTCCTGAGTCCCAGTAACCACCACAACATTCTGTTGGCACACCATCTGTCATCACAATAACAGACTTGGTCCTGTTCTCATTACTGTAGTTCTGGAGAATCTGGTAGGCCTGGTTGATTGCACAGCACAGGCAGGTCCATCCCTTTATCTCCTGCCCGCTCTTGGTCTTGTACCTGTCGCTTATCTCGTTCTCAATATTAGGCTCTGTTAACAAGGCCAGATTGGGACTGTAGAAAGGATTCGCATCTGTTGCAAAGTCAACCAACCACAGCCGGTTGGTATTGTTAGCTAGAGATGAATTCATTATTATAGCGTTGACCTCAGAGTCAAAGCAGGCAGCAACCCCTAATCTCCTGGAAGTCGGGTCAGTGATATCAGATTCTTTGCAGCCAGGAATGGCATTACCTCCTGGAGGATACACCCAGGTATTCATCCTGAACTTCATGCTTCCTGATAAGTCTGTTATAAGAACAACATCAG
>CBFDDS010000075.1:0-4139 GCA_965603625.1 Candidatus Woesearchaeota archaeon | reverse complement strand
AGACTTCTACAGGGGCTATGCCCTGAAAAAACTAAAGAACTACAGGTTCATAAAGGGCTTCTCCTCTGCTATCTTTGAAAAATTCATGGAGTTTGGAATCATCCTTGCTCTCGGCATCCTGTGGTTAATATACTATGTTGTTATGAAAAACGCTGAGCTCCAGAATGGAGTTATTGTTCTGAGTATAATATTTATTCTTTTGATAATAACTGCTTTCATAGTAATGCGCAAGCCAAAGATAGTATATAAAATAATTCTTATGCTTGAGAAAAAAAAGCTTTTTTTCAACATAAAGAAGACCAAGTTCGGGAAAAAGATAAAAAAAGAAGGGAGATTCTTCTTAAGCGAGCTGAAAGGCCTGAGCACTGACAGGAACATCCTCTTAACAATTTCAACCCTGACCATTGTTGCATGGATTCTCCATGGAGTGAGGTTCTACTTCCTTGCTCTCTCTCTGAACATGCCCCTTGGTCTTGTGTCTGCAGTGGGCATCTTCTTCATATCAGTAAACATAGGAATAATATCCATGACTCCTGGAAGTGTTGGCTCAAAAGAAGCAGTAATAGTCTCATTAATAGTTCTGCATGGCTTTAGCGCAAGCCAGGGCCTCTCTCTTGCAATACTTGAGAGAATTGCATTCACAGTTATGTGTGTGTTCTATGCAATCTTCTTCTATACCTTGAATGCCAAGCTTCATTTCTCAAAAGAAAAATTGAGTTAACAGAGGTTAATAATATTATAACTTAATTTTATCCATCACAGAAACAATCTTCTGTTTTTCCTTAGCTCCCTTAGCATATGCTACTTTCTGCTTCCAGAGCCCTGAATTTTTTTTATAAACATCCCTTAGAACCATCCCATCCATGTCTTTAGGAACATCCACTCCGAGTGCATGAAGCACAGTGGGAGCAATGTCAGTAATAGAAGCATTTCTTATCTTTCCCTTCTGGACCTCCTTTCCATATGCAAGGAAGACTCCGTTGAGTCTGTGGCATCCAGCAAGGTTTCTATGGGGCTTTCCAAAGAGATGGGGAGAGCCGAACTCAAAGTAACGGGCAGCAATGTATCTGAAATTCTTCATGATAAAGAAGAGGTCAGGCGCATTTTTCAGGTAAGGGCCTTTGTATATCCCCTCCTTCTTGAGCACTTTGATATCAATGGGCTTATGGGTCTCAGGGTCAACTATCTTTTTCAAGTCTCTGATGAGCCTGTCACGCACCTTGTTGTAATCCTTTTTGCTCACAATGCCCTGGGGCTCTCTGCCCTTAAGGTTGATGTATATCTGTCCATAGCCACCTATAGAATAAGCCTTTGTCTTTTTCCAGTCAACATCATTAAAGTTAAGGAAGATTGGGAATAGTCTGAATACCTTTTTTCTTATGCTCTCGCTCCTCTTATCCATTGAAATGTTAAGCCCAATCTTAGAAAGAAGGGTTGTGTTGAGCAGACCCAGCTTTTGTATAAAACGATAGATATTATCAAGGTTAATGCCTGTCATATGCAGCCCATACTTCAGCTTGGTTGAGGCTTCTGATTTGAGTTTAAGATAACCCTTTTTCATTAGCCAGCTGTTAATATAAACCCCCTTCTCATACGGGCCAAGGCCATGGTCAGAAACCATGATGAGCAGAGTGTCTTTCCTCATCATATCCATAAGCATTTTTATCTGCTTATCCAGGAAGATATAATAGTCAAGGAGAGCGTTGCCAAACTCTTTTGCCTTTTCCGGGTTGTGCAGGGGATGCTTCTCATCCATGTGGTGCCAGAAATAGTGGGTAAATATATCAGGAGAGCCGTACACTGCCATGAAAAAATCAAATTCCTCCTTCTTATACATATACTTGATTAGCTTGGTTCTCTGCCTGGTAATCTCATACAGCTCCTCAATCAGTTGCTTCTCCTTGCCAGGCTGAAAACTCATACCTGTTGTTATTCTGTAGCCAGGAACACGGGCAAGGAGCTCTTTCTTAAATCCAGAGGGATAAGTTAGCTCTGCTTTTAGGGATGGCGTGAGAAGCCCTGCAACTAGATACCCATTCACCTTCTGCGGTGGATAGGTGACAGGAACATTTATTGCGCACATCCTCTTGCCTGCTCCAGAGATTATGTTCCAAAGGGTCTTGTCTCTCAGGCTAACCGGGTCTATGGGCTCCCTCTCATAAGAGCCCTTTTTCCATTTCATGAAGTCAAAACAGCCGTGCTTGCCAGGATTCTTTCCAGTGATCATGGATATCCAGGCAGGCCCTGTCAAGGGAGGGATTGTTGAGTAGAGATTCCCGCTCACACCCCCTTTTATGAGCTTCTTAAAAGTAGGCAGTTTTCCCTGCTTAACCCATGGCCTGATTAGGTCAAAGGTCCCTCCATCAATTCCAAGAACAAAAACCCTTGTCATTTAACACACCGAACACTCAAACACTCACCTGATATATTAATTTTGTGAACTAGTAAACCACCTTATAAAACTTGGCAATGGATTGACCCTGCGGTGTTTTAATCTCCTTTTCAATCTGCAGAAACTTGTCAAGCGAAGCATCCCATGGATGTGTAGCATTAAAGTTTGGATAGATAAGGAAGACCTCGAACTTAGGAACATTGCCTCTATGATTGGGATTTATCTCAAGGTACTCCTCGCTATACTTGATATCATATCTCTCCAGCATTTCCCTGTTCTCATCTGTTCTTAATAACTCTATAGGGTCAAAGAGATACTGAATTCCTCCCTCTGCATCAAGCTTGAATTCACTCTCCAGCCAATATGGGTCCCAGTAGAAGTATTTAACATCATACTTCCTGAAGAGCTCCACTCTTCCTTTATCAGCAGATGCATTGGCATAGAGCAGCACAGCCAAATCCCTGTCCCTGGTAGCAAAATCATAGAGCTGGTTCTTCTGCCCGTCTGGCTGGGCAACCAGTTTTCTTCCTGTCAAGGCATTTATTGCAAAGCCAAGCTCCTTATTGGTGAGGATAACGTCATAAACATCAGTATTGGCTCTTATATGCTTAGACACCTCTATAAAATGAGGTGAGAGAGGGCGTGTGCCCACCTGGTGCCACCGGTTATTGTCAATAAATCCCTTATACTCAATGTAGTGGCTTATCAGCAGAACCAATATCAGCACCCCGACAACAGAGTAGAGAAGTGTCTTTGACTTCTTCTTCAGAATCTTAAGCAGGATATAGATTAAGATTGAGCCAAGAATAATTCTGGCAACCGAGGCCCAGAAGTCAGTTGTATAGCGCATTATTGTGTTCATGTTAGTGCCAAATGCCAGTGAGACCAAGGTGAAAACAAGGAGCAAAAAGATTGAGCCTATGAATATGAGTACAGAGTACTTAATCTGGTTTGTATACTTCTTGAGGAAAAATAAGGAGACTACAGCCAGGATTACAACAACTGAAAGAATGGTCGCATGAATTGAGAAGATAGGGATGCGGGCATCCACAAAGGAAAGAAAGATCTCTTTGAACCATAAAACAAAGGCAGGGGCTTCCCTGAGCAGAGTGCTGGTGTACTGGGTAAGGCTCACCTGGGACAAGCCAGTTCCTGCTATCATGCTCTTTATTAGAGTGAACCAGTAGAGCTGGGCAATTAAAAAGCCAGGAATTATTATCAAAAGAAAAGCCACGAGATTATTCTTAAAGTCATTCTTCCATACAGCCCTGTCAAAAACAAATTTCTTGTTCTCCCTCTTCAGATAATCAAAGATGAACATATAGACAAGCACAAGAACCATAAACACAGATAAGCCAGGGAAAATAGTCCCATGGGACAAAGAGCCCAGCCCAAAGACAACTCCTGTGATTCCCGCATAAATCCATTTCTTCTTTAGGTTCTTCTCAAACAAGGTCAGGAACAGGGTTAAGAAGAACAAAGGAAAAACAACCCATCTTGCAAAGTGGCCGTACTTTATTATCACAATGAATGAGCGGTATAACAAGGGGAATAAAAGGGCAATAGTCTTATCCTTGAATAAAGCATACCCCAAGAAATAAAGAATAATAATGCTAAGAGCTACAAAGATGTAGGAGAAGAGGAACATGGATGTCATTGGCTCAATACTAAATATTCTTGCAGAACCCCCAACAATCACTGTGTATAATGGAAGGTAGTTGGGTATTGCATCGCTGTTACGGAAATT
>CBFDDS010000074.1:0-4350 GCA_965603625.1 Candidatus Woesearchaeota archaeon | reverse complement strand
GCGTTCTTAAAAATGTCTATGTGCAGGTTTGCCTCTCGAAAAGCATTGTTAATCCTTGTGGCTGTGAGGGGCGCGCCCGTGTTTCCATCAGCAGCATTCTTTATGAGTATCTCTGTTATCACTTTTAGTTTCTGGCTCCTCAGCTTTTCCCTGTAGTCATCACTCACCTGTATGTTGCCGTCCTTGATAATCTTCTCTGCAATCTTTAGTGCGTCTGTTGTGTTGAAAATCTCTTTCATGTGCTGCTCGCTTGCAAGCTCTCCCTTGATAGCATCCTTGAATATGCTCTCTGATTTCAGGGCTTCTCTTATACCAGCCTGTCCATGCCTGAACTTGACAGCGTTATCAGGGTCGATAACAACCTCAAAGTTCTCGCCATGGGTTTTTATCCTGGCAAGGTTCATGCTTACTCTTTCCTTATCCATTGTCTGACGCATAATTATTCACCTTATCTCTGCATACCTATAGTAATTTCTTTAGCTTCTCTCTTGGGAACTTCTTCATCATCTTTGCCTTATCGTCAATATAAGCAGCGTCTACTCTGTCTGCATCAAAGTTGTGGTCAAGCACCTTTTTCAGGGCTTTGATGCACAGCTTTAAGCCTTCATCTATGCATAGAGTATCTTTATACTCCTTGTGAAGGATTTCCTCTATCTCTGTCTCTCCTTCTCCTATAACACTGGCCTTGTATTGGTAGTATATTCCTGTTGGGTCTGTCTCAAACAGCTTCTTCTTGCCGCTCTCATCAATACCAGCTACCAGCAGGGAAACACCAAAGGGCCTTAGGCCTCCTGTCTGGGTTCCTATCTGCTTGATATCACAGATATGCTTTACAACAGCAACAATATCCATTGGATAGTCATAGGTCACTCTGTGCTGCTGGGCCTTTATCTGGCCCTGCTCTACAAGCACTCTTGCATCGCTTATGATGCCAGCAGCTGTTGCCATGATATGATCATCAATCTTGAAAATCTTCTCAATAGCCTCTGGCACTACGAGCTTGTCAACAATCCTCTTGTCAGCCACTAGGAGCACGCCGTCCCTGCACACCATGCCAATGGCTGTGTTTCCAAGCCTCACAGTCTTCTTTGCGTACTCAACCTGCAGCAGTCTTCCGTCAGGGCTGAACATGGTTATTGCCCTGTCATAACCCATCATTTGATGTTGGATTGGTTGCATTTTATTTTACCTCCTCTTTTGCCTTGTTTAGCATTCCACTCACCCTTAAGGTCCTAATCAGAACCTCTTGGTTATTTAAATTCTTTATCATTACAAAGCAACTCCTTATCTGGTCAACGAATTTCCTGTCAACCCTTAGCACGCCTCTCTGTTTGGTGCTGTTGTACTTGACGCTTGTAACACCGGCTTTGCTGGCACTAAAAACCCCAAGCAACTCCTTTATCCTGGTGATTAGAGCCTTATCAGCCCCTTTTACAGGCTGGTTGCTCATAATCTCATACACCATGTAGCGCTTTTTCTCGCGCATACTAGGCTTTAAAGGGTTAACTTTCTGCTTGTTTTTATTCTTAATCTGAGGTTTCTTCATAATGTCTTAAAACCCCTTGTTTTTGACCGTTTTCGGAGAAAAAAGCTTGTTTTTTGTCTTTTTTTAGGATCTGTAAACGGTCCTCCTCGCGCTCTTTTCTCTCTCCAGAAACAGCGAATAAACAGCCCTTTATAAAGCTTATTGTTTTATCATAGAAGTGAGCTTTTCAGTCATCTCATCCAGTTTTTCCCTGGTATTGGCCTCTAATCTAAGCCTTACAACAGGTTCTGTATTGCTCTTTCTCAGGCTGAACCACCAGTTAGGGTACCTGACATACACCCCGTCAATCTCTATGTTCTCACCATCGGTAAAAGCACTCCTGACTTTGTCTAGAGCTTCATCAGGGTTAGCAACTTTCATATTGATTTCAGGACTCTGAAAGTATTTTTTTAATGGGTTGGCTAGCTCTGAGAGCTTCTTCTTACTGCTAACCATTGCTTTCATTATCTTGAGAGTTCCGTACAAACCGTCGTCAATATTGTAGTGGTCCTGGAAGAACATATGGCCTGAGAGCTCAGCGCCAAACACCCCTCCTTCTTCGGTTAGCTTGGTTTTGTAAAAAGGGTTTCCAACACGCATCATTATGCCTTCTCCCTGATTCTCTTTAAGGATGTCCTCTACTATTCTGCTGAATCTTAAGTCATAGTAAACCTTTTTATCGCTTCTGCCTTGGAGTTCAAAAGGGATAAGCAGGGCAAGAGCAAGGTCTGGATACACTATTTCTCCATTCTCATCAATGCAAATAGCTCTGTCAGCATCACCATCAAAGGCTATCCCAATATCTACCTTTTCTTGAACAACTCTTTTTCTTAGCTCTTCTATATTCTTTTCCTCCATAGGATTAGCAGGATGATTAGGAAAGCTCATGTCAATCTCTTCATACAGGGGGATTACTTCAAGCCCTAATTTTTCAAAAACAGGCTTGGCAGTGATGCTGCCAATCCCATTGCCATAATCAACAACTATCTTTAAGCCTTTCACCTCAACAAACTTGGCGCACACCTCTTCAACATACTCATTAAGGATTTCAATCTTCTCAACCCGGCCCTTTTTCTCTTTAACCTCGCCTGAAATAGCAGGATTCATTGCAAGCTTCTTTATATCCTCCATCTCACCAGGAATGGATAACTGAAAGTTAGGGTGCCTTACCAGTTTAAGGCCATTATACTCAGCAGGGCTGTGTGAGGCACTAATCATTATTCCTGCTGCAAAGCTCTTTTTAGCAATAGTATATCCAAAGAGAGGAGTGGAGCACTCTCCTAGGTCGTACACATCAACACTGTAATCAACAAGCGCATCAACAATGGCTTTGTGAATAGGAGCAGATGAGGGCCTGGCATCCCTACCGACCACTATTTTGTTGGCATTAGTAAAAAAGGCCATTGCCTTGGCAATAGCACCAGCTGCTTCTTCATTAAGTTCAGAAGGATAAGGAGCCCTGACATCATAAGCTCGGAATATGTGTGGATTAATAGCCATTCACTCACCTTTTCAAAGCATTCTTTCTTATTTACTTATAAACCTTATTATTTTATTGCAGAATCTCAGAAGAACTTAACAGATAAAAAAATAATTTTTATCCGAGGGGTGGTGTGACAATTAGGTGGAGTATTATGTCTCTTCCTCCTTTCTTTATTATGAAGGTACTATCTATCAGGTCGTCTATGTCTCCTCCGACTGTTGCTGGTCTCTTCTCGTATTCTCTTACTGCTCCCTCTGGCACTCCTTCGCAGCAGGTGTATTCTCTTATCATGTCTACACCGCCTGAGGTGAAGGGTTCTGTTACTACAAAGTCTTTGGGTCTGAAGTCACACAAGGGGCTTATCATGTTGCACTGTCCATCGCCAAAGTTTAGTCCTTCACACTTGGGATTACAGTTGCCATAGTAGTCTGTGCAGTCGTAGTGGCAGCTTCCATTTGTAAGGGTGAAGTTGACTCTTATGATTGATGTAGGTGCCACTTCAAGGATTTTTATATCGTCGTCGTATCCCTCTTTTCTTGCTATGAAGCTGTAGTTGCCTATTAATGCATTGACAATGGTGTATCTGCCTAGAGCGTTTGTTATTGCAGTGCTCTCATAAATCTTGGCTTTGCCTGGTGGGCTTCCTTTTACTGTGGCGTTTGGCAGTCCATAGCCGGCTTCATTGAATACATATCCGGTTATATTGCCTGAGCACAGGGTGTCCTCTATGTCTGTAAGGCCGTCACAGTCATTATCAAGGCCGTCTAGGCAGAGGTCAAAGGTTTCCTCTAGTCCTATCTGGCAGTCTCCATACTCATCAACGCAGTCTGATGATAGGTCACAGCAGGCGTAGTAGGTGTTTCCTAGTAAGGGTATGAAGGTTGAGATGTAGTTTTCTCCGCTGTCATCTCCGCAGCAGTATGGTTCCATGCTAAGGTCCTCCCAGTTGAAGGTGAGGGTTCCGCAGTCACAGGCAGGATCTGGCACTCCACACTGGTCACGTCCTCCTGTTATGTCAAATCCATAATTTGGGTTGGATAAGCATAGGTCGCAGCATCCGTCATCATCATAGTCCCACAGATTATCCCCCTCATTATCAGTTCCTTCCTGTGCTCCGCTTGCTAGAACACAGGCTCTGAAGAGGCTGGTGGTTTCATTGCTGCTTCCTTCAGGGCAGTCTGCACCGTCTTGTCCATCAGTCATGCAGTCACAGTCATTATCCATGCCATCGACGCAGTTGGTTTCTGCAGGGCTGTTGTCCCATGAGCATGTGGTTAGGTTGCATGCTCTGCCTGTGCATCCTGGTTCGCATTGGGTGGCATTGCATTCTGCTGTGCAGTAG
>CBFDDS010000073.1:0-4374 GCA_965603625.1 Candidatus Woesearchaeota archaeon | reverse complement strand
TACCAGAAGGAGTACAGAAAAAAGCATTAAATCATTTCAAATCCACTTTTGATTTAGCAAAAAGAATAAGAGAAGCGTACAGCCCTGAAATCAGAAGAATTGCTGATATACAAGTGGTTCAAAGGCACGAAATAGACGTGCCGGGGTTTAAAAAATCATATTGGGACAGAGACTACAACCCCAGATTAAGCGAATATATTATGGCAACCTTTATGAAACACAAAGGAGAACAGGTTCCTCTATTACTGGACATTTCAAACACAGGAACAATACACCGCTGCGAATACTATGCTAACGGAGCAGGACAAGAATATGCACTAGAATACATGAGAGAAAGGCTTGGCACAGGCAAGCCATTGATCACAGGAGAGAACCAAGTAAGGAAACAAGTTACGCTTGAAGAAGCAGAAAATGTAGTAAAAGAAGCGATAAGTCATGCAAATGAAAAAAGCCTTTTATGCAGGGGCCTGGACTATGTAATACTAACAGAAAAGGGAATTGAAACTCATTTCAGTGATGAAAGAGGAGAATATGAAATAAATCTGATAGCACTAATAAACTCAAGGTTAAAAAACATAAATCAAGAAGTTATATACCTAAAAAAAGCAAAAAAAGAGTATCAGAAAATTCCCGATTCATGAATGCAAACCGCTGTTTCCACAAACTATTTAAAAACAGCCTTCTACCTCCTTCTAAAAGGGGGTTTGGTACAGTGATAGAACTTGGAGGGAACATAACCCTTGTTGGTTTTAAGGAGATAGAAAAAGCAGAGCTCATAGTTGTGAAGAAGCTTGTCGGCAGTTATGTTAGGAAGATGAGCGACACTGTTTCTGGATTTGAGAGTATTACTATGACTCTGAAGATTGTGCACAAGACAGAGGGGAGTGAGAAATACGAGGTTCATGCCAAGGCGATGGTGAGCGGCAAGCCTATAACCTCTGAGAAAACTGACAGAAACTTGTTTGTAGGCTTGGATGGTGTTCTGAAGAAAGTGCTTGCAATGGCTACTAAGTAAGTGGGTATTGAGGCGTAACCATGGATATTAAGGAGAAAGAGATAAGTGGCAAAGGTATTAAGTTCTTTGTTGAAGATGATGGCAGAGAGGTTGCGAGGGCTCATCTCTATATATTAAGCAATGATTTGCATGACAAGCCCTTTGGCTTTATGGAGGATGTCTTTGTTGATGAATCCATGAGAGGCAAAGGCATGGGTTCTAGGATGGTTAAGCACCTGATAGAGAGAGCGAAAGAAAAGGGTTGCTACAAACTGATATGTACAAGCAGGCATTCCAAAACCAAGGTGCATGAGTTATATAATAAACTGGGCTTTAAGGATCATGGCAAAGAGTTTAGAATTGATTTCTAGAATTATTTTTTTGCTGCTTTAGCAGGTGTTGAGGCTTCTTTTTCAGGTGCTGTTTTTTCTGGTTTCTTCTCTTCTTTTTTTGGCTCAGCAGGCTTGCTCAAAGACTTGTCTTTGGCACCCAAAGACTCTGTCTTTGGTGTTTCTAGGCTCGTCTTTCACGCCCAGCTTTGCTGAGAGCTTGTCCTTCATGGTCTTAGGCTCTTTCTTCTTTTTCTCTGCCTTAACAGCCTCCTTGAACTTAAAGCCTTCGAGTTCTGCCTTTACAACATCGTCTTCTTTAATAGCATGAATCCTTACATGATGAGGGGGGTTCTTTATGCCGTGCTTCCACATGTGCTCGTTAAGATGCATACCCAGCCTTATCTTCTCGGCTTTCATGTGCTTTTTCAAGAATTTCCTGATAGTTCTGACTGCTTTAGGCGTTTTTTTGTGCTTGGCAGTCCTTCTGAATTTTTTTCTAAGAGGAACATTATAGGTTCTTTCCAGTTTTTCCTTAACTTCCTTTTTCTTAGCCATTTTCAAATCTTGTTTTTTATTTGAAACAACAAAATCTTAGATTTTGTGTCTCAAAAGCTTTGCTTTTGTGAATTCAAAAATATTTGATTTTTGTTATTTTCATGCCTTGGTCTTGGTCCTTCTCCAGCTCCTCTTAATAGTGGTATGTCTGCCAGGATGAATCCTCCTGTTCTTACCATATATTTTCGGAACTGTCCAGAAAGGGGCCCACTTAGTCTGATCCCTTCTCTTTATCAGCCTGTTCTTCTTTGCTCTTGGCTTGTACCTTGCCATCTTCTTTTTCCTCCCGCATAGCGGGCTTTAGATTATCTTTTTTAATCTCTTTAACTTCTTTCTTTATCTCAGCCTTAGGCTCTTCTTTAACAGGCATCTTGGGTGCTGGTGCTGGTTTAGGAACCCGTTTGGGCTTCACCTTTTCCAGCTTCTTGGCTGTCTGGGCAATTAATGAGGCTGCCTTAGGGGTAAGCACTCTTCCCTTGTGATTGCCTATGGTCTCCTGTTTCAAAAAACCAGTTTTCTCAAGCTGCTGAAGAAGCTTCCTAATAATATTACCAGAGCCCCTGTAGAACTTCTCGGGCCTAACACCCCTGTTCTTCCTGCCACCATACTTGGTTCTCAGCTTGGAAACACCTATAGGTCCCAACCTGTGCACTTTAAGCAGTATGCTTCCTGCCCTGTAGTACCACCAGTCAGCATCAGCAGGAGGTCTCTGCTTGTGCATACCCGTCTTTGCAATATCAGCCCATTCAGGCTTCTGCAGTAAGGGTTTGAGCTCCTTTGCCAAGCCATTCACCAAGTCTTGTTTTGAAACATTCATTTTATATTTTATATCTCATAGTTATACTAATAAGTATGATATATTGTGTACAGAACCTCTAAACCAAACCTTAGGACAAACCAGCTCTTTATAAAGCTTACTATTTGTTGTGCCTATCGAAACCTTTAAATACAATAAATCTAAGAATAAGCTTATAATAGTTGAAATCATATAATATTAACAAAAGAGGTGCTTATAATGAATAGGAGAGCTTCTATGCAACTAGGCATAAATGCAATTGTTATCTTGATAATAGCACTGGCTATTCTAGGACTGGCAATGGCTTTTATCACTAATCTATTTAAGCGGGGTCAGAGCCAGCTGGGCGGCTTGATTGAGAGGACAGATCTGCCTGTGCATGCAGACCCAAGCAATCCCATAGTGTTTGATTACAATGACCTTAGTATTAAAGCAGGAGATGATGGCAAGCTGGTTGTGAGTGTTTATAACAGCGACTTTGGGGATAATGATGTATACCTAGAAATGACTAACTGCGTGGATGCTGGGGGAAGCACTGTTGGGACAATAGGTCTCGGTGCTCCTGACCAAAAGATTCCCAGGGGAATGGATGCTGGCTACAAAGCCATTATCACTACAGGAACTACTCCTAACGGCAACTACATCTGTAGTATAAGAGCAACTGATGATACTGATGAAGTATCACAGCAAGTATTCATTAACATTTATACATAGCATAGATAAAGGGGGTGATTCTCATGGCTAAGAAGATGAAGAGGCATATGTCTCATGAGGAAGAGTTCGAGATTATGAAGATGGTACTGGACAAGTTCTTATGGCTTGGAGTTGCTATCATGGCTTTCGGCTTCTACAAGATGATTACCTTGAAGGAGACCCTTGGCTATGGTCTTAGTGTGCTGGCAGCAGGGGCGATACTATTAATAATCTTCATGACAATCCTCGTCAGGGAGTACAACTTTTTGGAGAGGAAGTAAGGGATTACAAATGAGAGTCTGGAATTTATTATTAATTATAATATTCTTAACAAGTCTTCTCTTTATTGCTGGCTGCGGTGAAAAACCAGAGTGTGAGAGCAGCACTGAGTGCGCTACTGGCAACCCCTGCATTGTTGGCAGGTGCGTGGATGGTGCGTGCAAGAATAATATCCAGGTAAACTGCTGCGGTAATGCCATGTGCGAGCCAGACTATGGTGAGAACAAGTGCCTGTGCCCTGCTGACTGCGGCAAGTGCGAGGGCAAGGCAAAGTACAATGTGAGCACCTATAGGGGCCTGCAGGAAAAAGAGGCTAATTATGCCAAGCACCTGTGCGAGAATAATGTGTGTATTGTAGGAGTGTCTGCTTCTGATGTCAATATACTGAAACTCGCCAATGAGGTTAATGTTAGGAGGGGCTTTAAAGCAGAGGTCTTAACCACTCTTAACAACCCATATGACATCAGCAAGGGAACAGCTCTTGTCAGAGTTCAACTTAGGGATATAGACCCTGATGTTACTGGGGGAATAAAGATTACCAGCCTTCAGATACTAAGCGACAGCGAGCTAATGGGAGAAAAGATTATTAGCAAGAAGCTCAACAAGGTCGGTGACATGTTCACAGAAGAGCTCACACTCACAAGTTCTCAGGGCCATGTAGAAGAGGAGAAGAGAGTTGATGTAAAGGTTGACTATGAGTATGTGAGGGATGAGAGAGACGGACC
>CBFDDS010000072.1:0-4451 GCA_965603625.1 Candidatus Woesearchaeota archaeon | reverse complement strand
ATTCCTTGATTTCTCCTGTGTTGATGGCTATGTGTATGAGCTCTGTCTTGGACTTGCCAGAAGGAATCCTGGGAATAACCTTAGGAATGTCAACCATCACTATCCACCCGGAGAAACGCAATTATAGATAAATATATAAAACCTTCGCTTATAATAATTGGTATGTTTAACCTGACAATTATAAGTTTAGTGGTGGGGCTGGTTGCTTTATTAATAGCATCCTTCTGTGATATAAAGACAAGAGAGGTTCCTGACTGGCTGAGTTACAGCCTTATAATCTTTGCAGTTGGCAGTGCACTTTTGCTAGGAGTGTATCATGGCTACCCTCACCTCATTGTTAATTCTCTTGTTGGCTTGGTTATTGGGTTGGTGATAGCCCTGGCCATGTTCTATACAGGGCAGTGGGGTGGTGGCGACAGCAAGTTGATTATCGGGCTGTCAGCCCTGATAGGCTTTAGCATTCCAGAACTAGGCACAGGTGTTCCTCTGCTTGTAATCTTCTTTGTGAACATCCTCTTTGTAGGAGCGATTTACGGACTGCTCTTCAGCTTGGTAAAAGCCCTCACCTGTTTTAAGAAGTTCAGGCCAGCCATTGAGAAGAGCCTGAGAAGGAAAGAGGTGATTATAGCCAGGATTGCCTTACTGGTGATAGGAGTAGTGGCATTTATCTTTTTCCTGGCCACGCAGAGCATGGAAGCAGTGCTTGTGTTTGCACTGGCAATGGCCTTGTTTGTCTTCTTCTATCTCTGGGCATTTGTAAGTGTTGTTGAGAAGACATGTATGATAAAGCAGGTGAAGGTGAAGGAGCTTACAGAGGGAGACTGGATTATTAATCCTATTGTCAAGAAGAAAGGCAAAAAAGAGAGGATGGTGTTGAAGCCTACAAAGACAGGGGTGACTCTGAAACAGATTGCTTTGCTGAAAAAGAACAACATAAGAAAGGTGACTATCAAGGTTGGTGTCCCCTTTATACCCAGCTTCTTAGTAGCCTATATCCTGACTTTTGTGCTGGGAAACTGGATAATGTATTTCTTATAGAAAGGCAGATTCTAAGGAATCTTGGTTAGCTGTTTTATCAGGTAGTTGGTTTTGTCCTCTTCAGGAATCTTTATCACTTCTTCTTTCTTTTCCTCTAATGGCTTTGCCTCTTCTTTCTCCTCTGTCTTGCCGACAGTAAAGGCAGCATCCTTTATCCTGGAATGGATATCCAGCATCTCTTCAGGTGATAATTGCTTGGGCTTCCACAGGAAGTCCATGTTATCATTCTCTCTTCTGGGAATCACATCAATGGCCAGGTGCCCGTCGGTCTCATTCAAAATAATATTTGTGCCGTGGGACTGCAGGCTTTCAAAAACAGTGGCAGAGGCAAAGTTTGCCAGGAAAAAGAATTCTTCCACTAGGTCATCATTCATCTCCTCCAGCTTTGAGAAGTGCTGCTTAGGCATAATCTTGATGTGCCCAGGCACTGCTGGCTTTGAGGGCAGAACAGCAATAAGATTGTCATTAGCATAAGCAATTATTGCTTTTTCCTCTTTTATCTTGTTGCAAATCTCGCATTCCATTTTATTTCTGCCTGTTAATGCTCTTCAGGGCTGTTGATAGCTTGCTAATATTAATGCCTTCAAACAATCTCTTGAGAGCAGGGCTAGCATCCAGGTCTTCCCTGAAACCGTCAGGGTTGCCTATGATTTTCTCCTTTATATCCGGGTTACTGTCTATGAACTGGGCCAGGTCTGTGGGCCTTGCAGGAGCAGGCTCTCGCACAGGTGTTTCCTTTACTCCCTTGTTAACCTGGTACTGGGTCATGAGCATCTCAAGCTTCTTCTTGATATCCGCAAGAGGCTGCTTGACCTCTTCATCGCTGTACTCATTAGCAGGAATATTGAAGTTGGTTAGAGTGTCATTTGCCTCTCTTGGGATTATGTGGTATAAGAAGTGGGGGCTCTGCTGTCCAGCCACTGCTCCGTTGGCAATAAAAACAGTTACTTTGTTGGTAATCATTGCTGTTTTCAAAGCCTTGGCCAGGTGCTTGGTGATCCTGTACATGTGCATAGCTATGTCCCCAGGTATAACAGGCATGATAGGAAAGTGCTGCTTTGGCATAATTAGCACATGCCCCTTAGAAGCAGGGTTGATGTCAAGGATGCTTATTACTTTATCATCCTCATAAGCAGTCTTGGTGGGAATCTCTCCCTTAACAATTTTGCAGAAAACGCAGTTCTGTTTCTGATACTCTGCAATCTGCTCAGGAGTCATCTTACTAGGATCTGGTTCTGCCATTTATACTACCTTAATTAATTAATTATGCGGTTGGTTATGTAAACTCAACATCAGGGGCTTCTTCTGCTCCTTCTGCTGCCTCAAAATAGGTCCTCTTCTCAATACCGCTCATAGAAGCAACTATGTTGCTTGGAAATACTCTTGTTTTTTTGTTCAGAACAGCAACAGCATCGTTGTATCTCTTTCTCTCAACATTAATCCTGTTCTCTGTGCCTTCTAGCTGGACCTGGAAGTCCTGGAAGTTCTGGGTTGCTGTTATCTGGGGATATCTCTCAACTGTCACGAGCAGCCTTGCAAGTGCTGATTCCATCTGGTTGGCAGCTGCTACTTGGGCTTCTGGTGTGGTTGCCTGCGCCCATGCGCTCCTGGCATTAGTCACTTCTATCAGGGTTTCCTGCTCAAAGTCAGCTGCTCCCTGCACAGTAGCCACCAGGTTGGGTATCAGGTCTGCTCTTCTCTGGTAAGCAGTCTCTACCTGGCCCCAGGCATTGTCAACACTCTCATCCAGTCTTTGAAGGGAGTTATACATCCCTATAACACTAAAGATAAGGATTACTATTACTACGATTACAACTACTCCAATAACCAAGCCTGTGTTTGTCTTTTTAGCCATAAAATCACCTCATTACTTTTTCTTTTTAGATTTTTTCTGTTCTTCCTTAAACTTCTTTTGCTCTTCAGTGATCTTGATAAGAATCTTCTCTATCTCTCCGCCGTCAAGCCAGATGCCATCGCATTTCTTGCATTTATCAATGGTTACGCTGTGTCGTGTCTTCTTAATCATAGAAACCCCGCATCTGGGGCAGTTGATCTCAGGATCATGCTCATCATACCTCACTTTTTTGCTGAATAACCCCATGCTAATCACCTCGAAATGTTTTTTATTATTAAAATCTACCGCTAAATCCTCCTCCGCCGAATCCGCCGCCTCCGAACCCGCCGAAGCCTCCCATGCCTCCGCCAAAGCCGCCACCGCCTCTTCCTCCTCTGCCGAACATGCTGGCAATAAACCAGGCTGCGAGGAAGTCGCCAGTGTCAGGTCTTCCCCCTTTTTTCAATTTCCCTTTTGTCTTCTTCTTGGCGTGCTTGTAGCCAGCGATTATGTTTCCTATGATAAGTATCAAGATAAAGAATCCCCAGAAGCCTAATCGTATCTTTGCACCGCTGTCAGCAGCAGGCTTACCTGCTCCCTGGGTTTCCCAGCTCTCATCTCCCTTGAGAATACTGCTTATAACCATCACTCCGTCAAGCAGGCCCTGCTCATAGTTGCCCTCCTTAAACCTGGGGGTCATCACCTCATTTCCTATTCTGCCGGCAAGAGCATCAGGTAGGATTGGCTCCAGGCCATAGCCCACCTCTATCCTGTAAGCCCTGTCATCAACAGTTAATAAGATTAGTAATCCATTATCCTTTCCTTTTTCTCCTAACACATTGTGGGCAAGCTCTATTGAGTATTCCTCCAAGGGCACATCGCCAGTGGTGCTCACAGTTGCAACAGCCATCTCAACAGATGTATTCAGTTTCAAGTCATACAGAATCTGGTTAAGGTTTTGCTCATAAGCAGGCGAGATAACATTTGCCTCATCATTAACAAAGCCTGTTAATTCGTCAAGAGCAAGAGCTGGAGCACACAGAAGCATGATTAATACAATAAGGACTGACCACCTCATAGCCATAAAGAAAAAGAAAGTGTTAATAAAGGTTGTGGAAATTATTCTATTCTCTTTTTCTTTAAATTTATTTGTATTCCTTGAATTGTATATATGATTCCTAAAAGTCCTACACCTAGTAAAACTAAGAACCATATAAGAATAATTAAGTAAATACCACTATAATCAGTCCTATATGTTCCGGGTGGTGTACTGAATAACAATCTTCCTAAAATCCACCAAAGAATAGCGAAGACTATGAGTAAAGGGCCATTATATAGTTTAGGATTATCTTTGTATTTCATTATATTGAATATTTTACTTCTTCTTAACCCCCCAGTACTTGGCCAGCACTCCTGTTAGTATCCAGATGATTAAGGCTATTATAAGTGCTGTTATGAAATTCCATGTTGTGAATATTCCCAGCAGTAAAACTATCAGTCCGATTGCTCCTAGCAAAGAAACAATTGCAGTTTTGTCTTTTGTCTTCATATGTATCAACCTCCCTTTATTAATAAGAAT
>CBFDDS010000071.1:0-4560 GCA_965603625.1 Candidatus Woesearchaeota archaeon | reverse complement strand
GGTGGGGAGAAGCTGTATAGAACTCCAGACCCAAGGAGACCGCTACCTTCTTGATGCAGGCATTAAATTCAAGGAAGGAGGACTGGGATACCCGGAAAAGATAATAAACCTGCCGGATATAGACGGCTTGTTTATATCCCACTCCCATGAGGACCATGCAGGAGCCCTGCCCTTGTTTGAGCACTACAAGATAATCTGCCCTATCTACTGCACCAAGCTGACCTATGCAATATCCAAGATACTCCTGAAAGACTCATACAAGATTGCCAGGATAAGGAACCTGCACCCTGCCTATACCAAAGTGGATTTAAAAGAAGTGGAAAAGGATGTGAGGTTCGTGAAGTACGACAAGGAGTACAAGCACAGGAAGATAAACTTCACTTTCAAGAACGCAGGGCATGTGCCTGGCAGCTCAATGATACTCATAGAGGCAGAAGGGAAAAAAATATTGTATACAGGAGACACCAAGCTGAAAACAACAGAGCTGGTAAAAGGAGCCTTTACAGATTATAAAGATATAGATGTGCTGATAATAGAGAGCACCTATGGTAATAGAATCCTGCCCAACAGAGAAAAGGTTAGAAAGAACTTCCTGGACAAAGTAGAGGAAGTAATAGCAAGAGGCGGCTCTGTGGTGATACCTGTGTTTGCTCTCGGAAGGGCGCAGGACGCTCTAATAATGCTGGAAGAGAGAAAGTTCAAGGTGCCAATCTACTTTGACGGCATGTGCAAGAAGATAACCAGCAGAATCCTCACCTTTAATGACAAGTATGTTAACAACAGGAACATATTAGACTATATGTTTAACAAGAAAACCATCCATATAGGGAGCCCGAAGCACAGAAGCCATGCCATGAGCGGGCAGGGAATCTTTGTGACCACAAGCGGGATGATACAAGGAGGGCCTGTGATGAGTTATCTCAAAGAGATGTGGCATGACCCAAGAAATGCAATCCTGCTAATGGGATTCCAGTGCAAGAGGACCAACGGAAGGCACCTGGTAGAAGACGGCTTTGTGTACATCGATGGCTGGAAGACCTATGTTAAATGTGAGGTAGAGAGGTATGAGTTCTCAGGGCACGCAGACCAGGAAGACTTAAAAGAGATGGTAAGGAAAATAAAGCCGAAAAGAGTGGTGTTCCAGCACGGAGATCCGGAGGCAGTAGAAAACCTGAGGAGCTGGGCAGAAAAGGAAAATAAATATATAGTATACGCGCCAGAGATAGGAGAGGAGATAGATTTGTGATAAGGAGTTATTTATTCAGCAACTAAAGGAGGCCTTTGATAAGTACGAAGACCTTTTACTACTTCTTCCTGACTTAATATGAACTCCTTTCCAAAATCATCTTGTGAAAGCTTCTGATATGGAGTAGATGCAGAGCGAAAAAACAAATTTCCCATAGAGTAATATGCAGTATCCAATGAATTAAATGATTTAGGATCAAAGACTTTATTAATGCTCTCAACAATAGAAACCCCTTCTTTCCAATGAGGAGAAGGAATAGAAATAGATCTAGCATATGAAATTCTCCCTAATATAAACTGGGCAGAATATTCACCAAGTGCTTCTGTGAGAGTTCTTTGATATTTCCTTATAATCTCAACAACAGTATGTTCTCTCATCCAATCTGTCTGTAATTGATCAACCCCCTCAGAATCAAAACCCTCCGGAGTTACTAATCTGGTAGGCTCCTCTTCACCAGGGATTATAATAAGAGGAGACTTGATTATATCTAACCTTGGTCTTGTAGCAACATCAATCACATATTCTAAAAACATTAAATTAATGCATACTTTCATTCCATTAATTACTGATTGAAAATTATAGAAAGAAGTGGGTCTCTCACTCTTATCAAGCTCATATCCTCCGTTAAGAAGAACATCCTGTAATGCATGATCCTCTAGAAATCTTTCTCTAAAATCCATAACAAGGTCATGAAAAGATTCCACTCTTTCTAAACTCACATTTCCAACAATACAGTAATCAGACAGTTCCCTTCTTTTAAAATCCATTTTAACATCAACCACAGTGAGTTTTTTAAAATATGCTTAATGATTTTATAAAGGAATTGCAAATAGTATAAAAACATTACTAAAAACGTATTTCTGCTCCAAATCCCAATAAATTTAAATAATGTAATCATAATTAAGCTTATTATGAGTAAAGAAGATGGTGAAGGAGAAGTAATCCAGTTCATGAGAGACATAAAGAAAGAGAGCGAAGCCCTTATGATGGAGCTAATAGAGATTGACGGGATGCTCTCAAAACTAGAGAACCGGCTCAGGACAGAAGACGTTGCTAAGGAAGAAACCCTCAAAACAATTGAGCAGGTGAGACTGAGGATAGGGACTCTTGAAAAAGAGGACAGAAGAGAGATGAACGAGGAAGACGTAGCAGAAAGCCTGTTGATGAAGCTAAAGAAATGGGTTGACCAAGTAGTTTGATTTCTAAGAACTAAATAATATGCCCGCGCGGGGCAATCAAAAACAAAAATGTTTTTGGGCCCCTTCGGCCATCTCATTCCATTCGATGCCCGCACGGGGAATTAAACCCCGGTCTCAGCCTTTCTACTTTCTAACCGCAGGGCTGCGTACTATTCACTATACTATGCGGGCGTTGCAATAAAGAAAAAGGAGTTGTTTATTAAATTGTTTGTGTTTTTCCAGAATACTTATAAAAGTAATCCTATCAAGCCCAAAAGAATCCCTACAATCAAGAAACCAACATACTGCCTGAATATCCCAAGAGCCATCTTCTTTTTTTTCTTCTTTTCCTTTAGATGGTTGTAGAGGTATATGCTCCCGACAGGGAAGCCATAGAGGAATATCAGAGGCGCTATCAGGGTGAAGCCGTTGAACCTCCAGGACAAGAAGAATATCAAGGCCGGGGCATAGTAGTACAGGATTTCCCTGTGCTTGCTAAAGCTGAAGATTATTATAACTAAGCCCACAAAGATTATAAAGAGGAAAGAGGGGTTTTTCACAAAGAAGAGTATTAGGATTACTACAAACAGAGCATGCCTCATGACGTCAAAGTATTTCCTGCCAGGCTCCAGTTCCTCCTCTACAAAGTAGCCTATGAGCAGACCTAAGAACAAGCCCAGAAAGGCTATGATGAGTGTTATTAGATAAGTAAAAAACATGTTGTATCACTAATAATTCTTGCTATTAAATGGGAACCCCGCAGGGATGGCCTCCGATGATGATGTTTGAGTTGCCAATGCCTGTCTTGTTTCCGTCAGGAGTGTTAAGGATTACTACATTTCCGTCTGTGTCTTCGAAGAATAAACAGATATCCCCTTTTATGCCCAGTTTCTGCTTCAACAAAGTATAATTATCTGTGGCATTATTGATAAAGGCCATTAGCTTGGTCTCGTCAATCTCATCATCCACTATGAAGCCGACTTCATAGTTCTGCTCAAGCTCTACCTTCAGGCTCTCTGCCTCTGCCTGCAGGTCCTTTGTCTTGGGACCCTGCCTTGCAGTCATGGTTGTATAGAAGATAAGGATAACTGCTACAAAGATTACTACTGCTAAGAGTACATCTACACTCCACACTTGGGCTCTGTCCATTTCCTCTTTTTCCCTCTTTACAGAAACCTTTCTCTGGGTTTTCCTGGGTGTCCCCCTCTTTTTTGAAACTCTCCTTTTCTTTTTAGCCATTTCCTTTTTTTAAAAACTTTTTGCTTTTTACGCGTTTATTAATTTATTATTCCATGTGTTTTTATATTTTACTGAAAGCCCCAGTAAGAAAAAGCCCTAGACGAGAGCAACCGAAAACTTTATAAATGTTTCTCTGTTTCGCTTTATAAATCTATCGTAAGCACTTATGGATTACTAAAAACTTGCAACGGGGGGAGAACAATGTCGTTTGTAAAGAAATGCCCTGAATGTGGCGGAATAAACCTTTTCTGGAACAAGGAGAAAGGAGAAATAATCTGCAGGGACTGCGGATTAGTAGTAGAGGACAAAATGGTCGACTTTGGCCAGGAATGGAGAGAATTCGACAGTTCTGACGCAGACAAGATGAGGAGAACAGGAGCTCCTATGAGCTACACCCAGTTCGACCAGGGCCTAGGGACAGATGTTGGAAAGAAATCAGACTTATACCAGCTTGGCGGAAAGGCCAAGAACAAGTTCTTCAGACTAAGGAAATGGCAGCAGAGAATAAGCACAGCCATCGAGAGGAACCTAAAGCTGGCACTATCAGAGCTTAAAAGGGTCAGCTCTTATCTAAGGCTTCCTGGAAGTGTTGAAGAAGAGGCAGCCAGAATCTATACCCTGGCAGTCCAGAAAGGACTTGTGCGTGGAAGAAGCATGGAATCTGTTGTTGCTGGAGCTCTTTATGCAGCCTGCAGAAGGCATGATGTGCCCAGAACCCTTGACGAGCTAGGTGAGGCAAGCAATATCGAGAAGAAGGAAATTGGAAGGACTTATAGATTCATCACAAGAGAGCTAGGCATCAAGATTCTGCCAAGCAATCCAGCTGATTATATTCCAAGGTTTGCATCAAGCCTAAAGCTGAATGCAGAGACCCAGAGCAAGGCAGTAGAGATAATC
>CBFDDS010000070.1:0-4583 GCA_965603625.1 Candidatus Woesearchaeota archaeon | reverse complement strand
CATAGGATATATATGTAAAATACTATTTATAAAACTTTCGCTTTTTAACTACTGATTAGTGGTTATAAATTAGAACATGCTCTGGTACTTCAGAAAAAGTTTTCTTTTTCTGATAGTTCAAAATCTGTTAAAACAGATTTTGGTAATTCTTATAAATCATCTTAGAGACTTCCTCAATATCCAGCTTTTTTATCTCAGCGATCTTTTTCAGGGCTTCGATGATGAATCTGGGCTCGTTCCTGCCTATGTCTGGATATGGGCTCATGTAAGGAGCGTCTGTTTCTGTCAAGAGCTGGTTCATGGGAGTTTTTTCCACAATTATCTGCAGCTGCTGCAGCTTGTTAATGATGCAGGGGATGCTCATGCTCCAGCCATTCTTAATAATCCTATCAACCAGGTGTTTTCTTCCCATAAAGCAGTGCATGATTATCTTGTCTGGTTTTAAGTTGCTGTTCTCAAGCATCTCTATTGTGTCAAGCTCTGCTTTTCTGCTGTGAACAATGATAGGGATATTCTTTTTTTCTGCTAGTTTAATGAATTTTTCAAAGCATTTCCTCATCTCATCTCTGTATTTATCTCCGTGGGGGTTATCATCTCCTTTCTTGTAGTCCAGGCCGACTTCTCCCAGAGCAACAATGTCCTGCTTGGAAATAAAGTCAAGCTCTGCATCAAACTCTTCTTGTTTTACCTGGACTGCGTGGACTGGATAAAAGCCGAGCGCGGGCTTGATGATATCATATTTCTTTGCAAGCTCAAGCACCTTTCTGTTGCTGGCGACATCCACGCCATTATTTATGACTGCTGCTACCCCTGCTTTCTTGTTCTCCTCGATGACCTTGTCCCTGTCCTTATCATAGTCCTTAAAATCAAGGTGTGCATGGGTATCAATGATTATCATGAGAACAAAAGAAAGAGAATTGTTTTATATTGTTTGTTATTATTCAGCCTTGCTTCCTATCTTCTTAAAGCTCTCAACAAGGTCAACTATGTATTTTCCGTCTTCCAGCTTATATATAAGAGGCTCTTTGCTCTTGAATAATTTAACTATGTCAAGCTTGTACTTGCCTGGTTTTAGAATCTCTATGCTCTCAATATCCAGGATTACTGGCTTGTCCTTGTCTATCTCATCACCTATGAGGTC
Source organism: Candidatus Woesearchaeota archaeon (assembly GCA_965603625.1). Classification (GTDB taxonomy): domain Archaea; phylum Nanobdellota; class Nanobdellia; order Woesearchaeales; family SM23-78; genus SM23-78. The sequence goes on along the minus strand of CBFDDS010000070.1, from coordinate 3,442 downwards.
ATACACATCCTTCTCTACCTGGATCTGCTCTTTTTCTGTAAGCTTTTCTGCTTCCTGCTGCTCCAGTATCTTTTTTAATTTCTCAGGCCTGATGAAGTAGAACATCCTGGCTCCGCATGAGCACCCCTTTAGTATCTCTTCAGAGCCGTCATCATACATCTTCCCGCATCTTACACATTGGTGTGGCATAGTATCATACCAGAATAAGCCAGGGCTTTATATTGTTTTTTATTATATAGCCCTTATTTCTTTTTCTTCTTCTTGCTCTCCTCTGTGAACAGCTGTATCTTGTCAGGGTCTTTCTTTATCTCTTTTATAATGCTTGCAGGTCCTATAATGGTCAATCCCTTCCTGCTTCCAAGAATAAAGTTTATGAGCACGCTTCTCATCTTTTCAATGAGGGCTTTGTCTTTTCTTTCAAGGTCAAGGTCTTCAATCTCTATTCCCTTGAACTTGTCATCTATCTCTTCCATTGTTTTTCTTATGAGTTCAGACTTCTCAGCGCTGCCTAGCTTTCCCTCGAGAAGGACTATTTTTTCATCTCTGACAATTTTTAAGAGTTTCTGAATCTTTTTTTCAGAGCTTAGATTGCTAATCTCGGTGTATGGAATGAATTGAAGGGTTAGCATTTTTCTTTTCCTCTACCTCTTTTTTATTGAAAAGTTTTTTAACTTTTTAATTCAAAATTTTTTTAAATTTTGTTATTTATTAGTTATTTTGAATAAGGACTCATAAAAATTATCAATGTTCTTACCATACTTGGCACTGATACCTATAACATCGTACTGCGGGAAAGCTGCCTGCACTTTTTTTACATCTGCTTTTTTCAGGTCTACCTTGTTGGCTACGATGAGCACTGGAATCTTTCTTGCCTCAAGGTTGCCTATGATTGTGATGTTTACCTGTGAGTATGGGTCTTTGGTGGCGTCAAGAACAATAACTACTGTGTCCATGTCATCAAGCCACTTGATAGCATCAACCACTCCCTTGGTGGCTTCCTTAGCCCGGGTCTTGGCCTCTTTTTCTTTCAGGCCTGCTTTTAAGAAGTCCTCATAATCGATTTTAGTGGCGATGCCAGGGGTGTCAACGAGGTTGAAGGTCAGTTCCTTGCCTTTTGACTTGATGGTAATCTGCTCTTTTATCTGTATTTCTCTAGTCTCGTGGGCTATTCCGCTCACTTTTCCTACTTTCTCTCCCAGCCAGTCCATAGAAATCTTGTTGGCCAGGGTGGTTTTTCCCCCGTTTGGAGGTCCGTATAGCCCTAGTTTTACCTCTCCTTTCTTCTTAAAAAAGCTCTTTAAAAACTTCTTTAAAAAATTATGAAAAAGTCCCATCGTATAATTCTGTTTTATTAGTGGTATATAAAGCTTACTATTTGTTGATATTTGGGTATTGGTAGAATCAGCTTATTCTGCCCTTTTTCTCTTCTTATAATCCTCTATTGCCTTGTGCAGGGCGTCCATGCCGAGGATTGAGCAGTGTATTTTTATTGGGGGCATGTGTCCGAACTTCTTGATTATGTCGTCCTTGGTTATCTTCATTGCCTGGTCTATGGTTTTCCCTTTGACCAGCTTGGTCATTACTGAGGTTGTTGCGATGGCTGCCACGCATCCAAAGGTCTTTGCCTTGATGTCAACTATCCTGCCATTTTTTACTTTTAGAAATATCTCCATCATGTCCCCGCATGTTGGATTGCCTACTATGCCGTGGCCGTCAGGGTTCTTGATTTCTCCCATGTTGCTGGGATTCTTGAACTCCTCGATTACTTTCTTGCTGTAATTGAGATGGCTCATTCTCACTCAAACCTCGTATGAAAAACAATTCATATGATTAAGAATTCATCTACTCTTTATAAAGTTTATGGAATTAGGGTCTAAGGACATCCATAGCTGGTACACTGGTCAGTTGAGTTCACGCACCTGCCTGTCACAGATGACTCATTACAGCAGGCAGAGTTGATTCCAGTAACAATATAATATTCTCCAGGGTCATCACCGCAGCATTCTAGTCCCGTGCCAATTTCATACTCGCCAAAGGGAGCAGATTCTCCGCTAAGAGCAGACACAGCATTGCAGGCACCATCGCAGCCCCATCCTAAACCTGCAGTACTGTCGCAGTCCCTCCAATGCTGCCTCCAGCTGTTGGAAGTCATGCAAAAGGCGTCAATCCTGGAATCACCATCCAGGTCCTGATAGCTTCCATTTACATAGCAAGTACTACTATAAACACAGTCTTCAATACCAGTACAGCACTGGGTATCACTGGTATCTTCCCCCCCAAAAACACAGCGCTCATCTGTTACATCATTACAGACTGGTGCGGTAGTATAATAAGACTTGAAGTAGGCAAAGTATTCTGTGGGTGCGCATGGGCAGGCAGGCTCGCCAGTGCAGTCAGAGTCAGAGCAGTTGATGGGTCCATCACAGTCATTATCAATAGTGTCATCACACATGCCACTCTCTGTTCCGCAGGAACCAGCAATAAGTAGAGGGCAAGCATTATAGCTTCCTGTATTCCTGTTAGAAACACCATAACCTGCACCTAGATTGTCGTAGCAGGCATCTGTCCTATCACAATTGTTAACATATCCTGTGTTATTATCAGTATCTGGACATGTATCGCCGCAGCCATCAGGTTGGCCGCACCTGGGAGTACAGGCAGCAGAGCATACAGGGGGATCGACATTAATAGTGATGTTATCCTCCCATTTCCTGATAACATTCCAGCCCTTGGTGATGTTTCCGCTCACATTATCATCCAGGAAGAGAACATAATCAGTGTCTCCTGCCTTTATAGCAATCTCTGATTTGTTTTTAAGCACAAGGCTGTAGTTATAGCCCCCCAGTGCATCCGGGAGAAAGAACTTTCTTGCATAGAATCCTTTGACACTATCAGCCATTCTTATCTCTGTGTTTATCACCCTGCCCATCTCATCCAGGGAGTTAAAGAGCTGGGTTTTCTGGGCACTGGATATCCTGCCCTGAATCACTATGAACATGCCGATGAAGATAAGAAACATGATGGAAGATATTAGAACAAACTCTGTACTGCCCTGGCCTCTCTTTCTCCTTGCTGAAAACATCTTAAATTAACCCAGAGGAGTAATGGTTATGTTGAGGCTCTTGTTCTTTCCCTCTTTCTGAATCAGGTTCCTCCCCTTTCCTATACTTCCTCTTACATTATCATCTAGGAATATCACATAATTAACTTCTTCCACACTAATCTTTATTTCTGAATCATTAACCAGGGTTATCTGGTAATCCACGCCCTCTATTGTTTCAGGGATAACAAATTCCCTTGAGTAAGAGCCAGGGCTGCCCTTGGCACTCTCAAGCTCAGACACTATCACTCTTGCAAAATCCTCAAGCTGGAGGTATACCTTTTTCTGCCTGGCATTTATTATCTGCTTTTCAAAGAGTCTTTGATGTACAACACAAACTAA
>CBFDDS010000069.1:0-4636 GCA_965603625.1 Candidatus Woesearchaeota archaeon | reverse complement strand
ATTGGGAACAGCAGTATCGTTTGTCATGCTTCCTGTGAAGTTGTGTTCTATCCATGCCTCATCTACGGCTTCGTTGTCCTGCCAGGTAGTGTTGAACTGGTAGCTTCCACTGGGGCTGAAGGTTGCAGGGCTAGATGGGTCTGCCACTATATTCGAATAATAAGGCGCATCTGTGTCTTGCATAGTGAAGTTGATAACAACAAAGACATGGTCAATATAGGCATTTGCTGTTCTTCCCCTATCAGCTGTACTTATTCTGATGGCAAAGTCATCAAACAGGGATTCATCATCATTGTTATTATCAAAATGAGGGAGACAATTCCAGCTTATATTCCCTTCGGGACTTGGAGCTGTCTGTCCTGCTCCTGCATCATCCCATATACTTGTCGACCAGTTGCCTAGCTGCAGAGTCCAGTTGTTGCTGTCACTGTCAAAACCATCGACATACACAGTACAATTCAAGATGCTATCTATGAGGGAGGCTTCATTGGAGAAGCTAACCCTTACTGGGCTTCCTGCCAGCTTATGAAAGGGATAGGTTGTTCCGCTGTCTGCGCTTATTGCTGTTACCTCTGCTCCTGTGCAGTTTGCTCCTGCAGCCTCATTAAAACAATCATCTGCATTATGCGTGGTCTCGTTAAAAGCAGGATCTTCTGGTGTGAGCAGGAAGGTGTAGTTCTCTCCTGGTGTTATATCCCTTACCTTTTCCCAGTTTCCATAGCATTCCTGCAGGGTGTAGTTCCAGTCCTTGCACTTCATCAGACTGTTTCCCTTGGCAGTCACTGTCACAGATGCATTGGTAAAGTTAAGGCTGGTCGGGTCTATCACATAGAACTGCTTGCTGGTCTCCCCTGCTTTCTCAATATTGCCGGTAAGCTCGTCTATCCTCAACTCCACATTTGAGTTGCCCTTGGTCTCGAGGTTTCTGAACAGAATCCTCTTTATGGACTGGTTCTCGAGAATTATTTCTGTATCATACGGCCCGACAGGATTATGAGTGGCATTGGCAACAGTGCCGTACACCCTGTTTGCCTTTGTGTCGTACAAGTTTAGTTCTTTCTCAAGAACTTCTTGTTCGTGGTTCCTTATTATCATCCAGTCCTTACTTATGGATACTCCTCTGGATTCTTGCAGACTTAGATCTGTTAGATCTGTCAATAATGGTTTTTTCTCTTCTACTGTCTCTACCACACTAGGTTCGTACACTCTCTGGATTATGTTTTTCTGCGGATCAAATCCTGGTTCGGGATTTACCATAAAGCTGGTGGTCACTTCATTATACATATCGTACTCCAGACTAACAGTGTGTTCACCTGTGTTGTAAGGCCTGAACTCCATGCTGTGATTCAGCCTGCCTATGAACCTGTAAATATTATCTCCTTCAATTATTTTGAGTACAGAATCATTCGTGGCATTATTAATACTTATCATGACTCTCTCCCCAAGATGATACTCGTTTTTGTCTGTTGTTATTTCAGGAGCAGCCATGGTTACCGTTATTAATAAAAGTAAGATTATTAAAAGAAATAAAGAGGCTACGCCCTTCCTTGAGATTTTCCACGCTGAGCTAGGCAAGGCGTAGCCTTTAAATGAAAGAACTTGAGATGGAATTTGAGGCGAAACTTGAGATAGAATTTTAGAATAGAGTCTCCTGATAGGATTAGAAGGCATGAATATATTTTTATTTTTAGAGGTATCTATTAGTGTATCTATTAATTTATCTCTTGCCATTCTGCTCAGCGTGAATAATTTAGAGTTGAGTAGGAATAAAACTACTCAACCACCCTTTATTAGTATAATCCTTGAAATTTAGAGTTTAAAAACTTTATGGCTAGAAACGTCTTTCCTGAGAGTTTGTGATAGAATTTATCCCATAATTAACGAAAGATTAAAAAACCTATGAATCAATAGATATAATCAATAGGTGTAAGACCATTATTATAAGAGTTTTTTGAGGATTTAAAGAAAAAAGAGGGTGAGTATGGCTAAGAAGAAGGGTTCTAAAATGGATATCGATGAATACTTCAGCTTTGATATCTTATTTCAGAATCTGCCATTATTAGCATATAACACAGGATATTAAAAAAGAGGTGAACTAAATGCTAGACAAAAAAATATTACTTAGTATATTGTTAATTGTTTTTTGTCTAACAGTAATATCAGGTTGTATTATAAATGAAGATAAACCGCTAGTAGGGACAGAGGTTGATGAAACTCCTGAAAAGAGCTATGAAGGAAAAAAAGTTCTTTATATTGATTCTTATCATGAAGGTTATGCTTGGAGTGATGGTATAACAAAGGGTGTTAGAGAAACTCTTGATAATACAGGTGTTGAACTTAAAGTCCATAGAATGGATACAAAAAGAAACCCTGAAGAAGAATTTAAAAAACAAGCTACACTAAGTGCAAAATCTGTTATTGAGGAATTTCAGCCTGATGTTGTGATTGCTTCTGATGATAATGCTGTGAAGTATTTAATTATGCCTTATTATAAGGATGCTGATTTACCTGTTGTTTTCTGCGGTCTTAACTGGGATGCCTCTTTATATGACTTACCTTATAAAAATACTGCTGGAATGGTAGAGGTAAGCTTAACTACACAAATAATAGAAATTTTAAAGGAATATGCAAGAGGTGATAGAGTAGGATATCTTTCTGCTGATATTCTAACCGAGAGAAAAAACTTAGAATATTATGATAAGTTATTTGACCTTGATTTTGATAAGATATATTTAGTAACCACACTTGAGGACTGGAAGGAAGCATTCCTAAAGTTGCAGGATGAAGTTGATTTATTAATATTTGAAAATAATGCAGGTATTGTTGACTGGGAGGATGATGAAGCAGAAGCCTTTGCTTTGGAGAACACAAATATACCTGTTGGCACAACCAATCCTTGGATTATGCAGAGTTCATTACTTGGTTTAACAAAAATACCAGAGGAACAGGGCGAATGGTCAGCACAGACCGCTTTGGAGATTCTTAATGGAACTTCACCAGCAGATATTCCTCTAACAACGAACAAAAGAGGAGGGGTAATAATAAATCTAAAGATTGCTGAGAAGTTGGGTGTAGTATTAAGACCTGATTTACTAAAAAATGCTGAAATTATTGAATAAATAATTATTAGATAAAGGAGTCCTAAATAAACAAAAGTAGAGGTAGAGAATGCTTCAAACCTTTTCCCTTCGTAAAAAAATTTTTCTTAGTTTTTTTATCCTTATTCTTATTTATTTAATTATAGCTATGGTGGGGTATTATCAGATTAGTCAAGTTAAAGCTCTTTCTGAAGAAGTAGTGCCTTATAGTTTGCAAATGAGTTCTTTACATGAATTTGCTGTCTCATTGGAGTCCTTGGAGAGAGCTATAGATAAATTTTTTGTGGTTGGGTATGTAGAATACCACGAAAGAGCTAATAAGGATTTAGAACACATGTCTGAAGTTCTTAAGGTATTAAAAAAGGATGCTTATCCATATTCAATACCTAGATTAATAGCGCTAGAAAAGTTAATATCTGAGTTACAAACAGATGTCCGTTTTTTAACTGTTCCAGAGCAAGGTCAAGTAGAGGCTGGAGAAATAAATGAAAAAATAATTTCAATTTATGAGCAGATAAGAGTTGCTAGACAAAAGTATGGTGAACTGTTATCAGAAACCACTAATCAAATACATACTAATGTCACACAAGAAAAAAAACTTATCTTTAAGGTACTTAATCAATTAGTGATTTTAGGGATTGCTGTTCTTGTGGTTGGGATATTAATGTCTTTATTACTCTCAACTTCCATCACAAAACCGATCTCTAAATTAAAAAGTGCTGCAACTGAGATCGGCAAAGGCAAGTTGGATACAAAAATAGATGTTAAGTCCAAGGATGAGATTGGAGACCTTGCTTCTTCTTTCAAGCAAATGACCAGGGACTTAAGAAAATCCCATGAAAAGATAAAAAAACACGAAAAAGAGCTTGAAAGTCTGGTGGGAAAGAGAACAAAAGAGCTTAATAAGAAGGTCAAGGAGCTTGAGGATGCAAGAACAGCCACTCTTAACATGCTTGAAGATGTCAGCTTGTCAAAGAAAAAGCTTGAGGAGTCTCAAAGGGATCTGCTCATGCTTAACAAGCGATTAGAAGATGCAAACGTTGAGTTAAAAAGACTGGACAAGTACAAGAATGAGTTCATATCAATTACTGCCCATGAGCTAAAAACACCTCTTGCCTCTATCCACGGCTTCGCAGATTTATTGCAGAAAAAGAAGATATCATCCAATGTTAAGCAGAGGGATAATTATCTAAAGATTATAATGGATGATGCTAACAGGCTTAAGAAGCTCATTGATGACATTATTGACCTCTCAAGGCTTGACCTTGGCACTATGAAGTTCTTTTTTGAAAAGGTAAGTGTTAAGGAAATGTTTAGGAAGCTTGTCAAGGAACTATATTTATTAGCTGCTAAGAGGGGATTAACCCTTAGAGCTAGAGTTGCCGATGATGTCCCAGCATATACTAACACTGATAATAGCAGGTTATTCCAGATACTAACCAACCTGGTTAATAATGCTATTAAATATACTCCTAAGAGAGGAGGGAAAATCAATGTTTATGCTTCTAAGCAGGGGAATAAGATTCTTTTCTCAGTCA
>CBFDDS010000068.1:0-4637 GCA_965603625.1 Candidatus Woesearchaeota archaeon | reverse complement strand
TTCTTATGATAAAAGCCTGCGCTATAACTGACAAAGGCATTGAGAAGATCGCTTTATTAGAGCTGGATGAGCTGATAAAGGCAAAGGGCAAAGCAGAGGAGTGCACAGTTATTTTTAACTGCAAATCCTATGAGGATCTATTCAGGTTCTGCTACTTCTCCCAGAGCATTGAACGTGTCTTGCTGTTATTTAATCACTTTGAGTTCAAAGGGGAAAAGGACCTGCTTCCAAAATTAGAAGCAACCCTAACAAAACCTCTCTTAAAGGAATGGTTTGGCAAGAAACTCACTTTTAAGGTTGAGTGCAAGAGAATAGGAGAGCACAGCTTTGGAAGCAGCACTGTTGAAAAGGGTTTGGGAGAGAAAATCGTTCTAAAAGTCAAGAAAGAACTGGGATTCACCCCAAAGGCAAACCTGGAGTCTCCTGACATCATAATCTATGTATTCATCAATAATAAAACAGCTTATCTAGGTATTGACCTGGCTGGCAGGGATCTCAGCAAGCGACAGTACAGGGTCTTCACTTCTCCAGGCGTTGTAAATGCTAATGTTGCTTATGCCCTTATAAGGTTAGCAGGCTACTCCCTCAAGAAAAGGTTTATAGATGTTTATTGCAAGTCAGGCAATGTGTGCATAGAAGCAGGTCTTTATGCATCAAAGGTTAGTGTTAATTATTATTCAAAAGAGTTTGCCTTTAAGAAACTAAAACCTTTCGAGAAAAAAGACTGGGAAGGCTTTTTCAAAAAACTTGATTCAAGCAAAAAAACCTCTAAATTATATATAACCGGCTATGACTCGCTGCTAAAGAATGTGGAGGCCTCTAAAAAGAACTCAAAACTAGCAGGAGTCGATAAGATAATTGGTTTTTCAAAAATGGATGTTGAGTGGCTTGACACCAAACTGGATAAAGCAAGCATTGACCTTGTTGCCTCAAGGATTCCCTGTCCTAGTAAGCACACAGCAAAATCAACTGTAAGAAAGCTTTACAAGGAATTGTTCTATCAGACAGAGTTTGTTATGAAGAAAGCAGGGAGAATGGCCCTGCTCACAGAGCATGCTGGCCTGCTTAAAGAAATGATTACACCAGGCTTCAAGCTTATCAAGGAAGATTATGTATGGGCTGGCAAGCAGAGGTATGAGTTTGTGTTGCTAGAGAAAAAATAACCAATACCTTTATATACCCACTTAATCAATATCAGAGTAAAATAATAGGCGGGGTGGACTCTATGTGTGACATGTGTTCTTCTCCAGAGGCTGTCTATAGGATTGAGCTTGAGGGAAGCATGCTGAATGTATGTGAAAAGTGTTCTTCTTATGGGAGAATTATCACCAGGCTTAAGAAGGAAGAACCTGAGGAAAAAAAGCCCAAATATAAAGGAGTAAGGGGAATAAAGCAGGAGTTTGAAGTTAAGCCAGAGAAACGAACAGAGACAGTCCAGGTGATCAGACCCAATTGTTCAAAACTGATTAAGGATGCAAGGGAGAGGTTAGGTCTTAAACAAAAAGAACTGGGTAAAAAAATCGCTGAAAGAGAGAGCGTGATTCACAAGCTTGAATCTGGCAGAATGAAACCAGGCATTCTACTGGCAAGAAAGCTTGAGAGGTTCTTAAAAATAAGCTTGGTTGAAGAGGTTGAGCTTGATAGTTCTGGAGTGAGCATGGGTGCAGAAGGGGGTTCATCAAAGAGTGTGACTGTAGGGGACCTTATCAAGAAAAAATAATAGGAAAATGAAAGCAATTATTCTTGCGGGCGGGTTAGGAACAAGGCTAAGACCCCTAACCTATAAAACCCCAAAGGCATTGCTACCCTTCCAGGGCAGGACCCTGACAGAGCAGGTTCTTGATGTGCTAAAGAAATCAAACATTACTGATATCTATCTATCCATAGGATATATGGCTGATAAAATTAAGGATTATTTCGGAGATGGCTCAAAGTTTGGTGTGAAGATAACTTATGTCGAGGAGAAAGAGCCCCTGGGAACAGCAGGGCCCTTAAACCTGCTCAAAAAACTCGAGTCAAGCTTTGTAATGCTTAATGGCGACAACCTGTTTAATGCAGATTTCAACAAAATGCTTGAATTCCACAAGAAGAACAAGGCTGTTGGAACAATAGCCCTCACCCAGGTGGATGACCCCTCCCATTACGGAGCTGCAAGAATGGAGGGTGACAGGATAATTGAGTTTGTTGAGAAGCCGAAAAAAGGAGAGGAACCCTCAAATCTAATCAGCACCGGCTACTACATCTTGGAGCCAGAGGTGTTTGATATAGTTAAGGGAAAGAAGTCTGTGATGTTTGAGTACGATGTTTTCCCAATACTAGCAAAGCAGGGAAAATTATTTGGATATCCTGCCAATGGCCAGTGGTTTGATATAGGCACTTCTGAGAAATTAGAAAAGGCAGACAAAGAGTGGAAGGGTGTTGAATGAAGTTCTCGTTAATAATCCCAACCTATAATGAGAGAGAAAACATAACTGTCCTGATTAACAAACTTCTCAAACTGCTAAAACCCTTTAACTATGAAATCATTGTTGTTGATGATAATTCTCCTGACCAGACCTGGAAGCTAGTGCAGGATACATATAAAAAGAACAAGCGCGTTAGGATTATCAGGAGGATGAACAAAAGAGAGCGCAGCTCTGCAATAATCCAGGGGTTTGACAAGGCCAAGGGAGACATCCTTGGAGTAATGGATGCTGACCTGCAGCATGATGAAAAGATACTGCCCAGAATGATTAATTATTCTAAAGAATACAGCCTTGTTGTTGGTTCAAGGTTTGTGAAGGGAGGGGGCATGGGCAAGTGCTCCTGGTTTAGAATGCTCGAAAGCAGGACAGCTGTCATGCTAGTAAAAATCCTTTTTAATATAAAAATCAAGGATTCAGGCTCAGAATACTTTATTGTTAAAAAGAGCCTCTATAAAAAAATTAAGCCAAAGCTTTATGGAAAAGGCTACAAGATTATGTTGGGTATATACTTTAATGCAGATATAAAAAGCTTCAAAGAGGTTCCATACACTTTTAGGCCAAGGAAGAAAGGGAAGAGCAAAACAAGATTTAAAGATGTGTATCACTACATTCTTATGAACCTTAAATTCTTGTCCATAAGAATAACAAAGCATTAGCCAATCAGCCAATTAGTTCTAAGAATTCTCACTGCTCTCACTAAGGTTTGTAATCACAGCCTCGATCTGGTTTCTTGAATTAAAGCCTTCATGAATGTCCCCATTGATTACCAGACTTGGCGCTGTCTTAATATCATAATTCTTCTTAATAGTCTCAAGAACAACATTCTCCATGTTAAGGTCAAGGGAATAAATCATAAGGCTATCATATTTATCATGGAGGTAGGATAAAACATAGCCCTGCTCTTCGCATCTAGGGCAGTCTCCTAAGTTAGAGTAAAAGTAGAGTATCAAAACACTGCTCTGGTTGCATATCTCATTAATCCTGCTCAAATACAGCCAGTGTCTAATCTCAAGCAGGGAGTAGTACTGCTTTAATCGAATAACCTCCGCATTATTCTTTCCAAGCCTGTTCTCCATAAAATCCAGCCTGGTGCCAAGGGTGTATAGCTGCTCTGAAAGGGGCATAAGGCTTGCACCCCCGCACGGGTCTGCTGCTATAAGGTCCTGCTGGAGTTCAAGAGCAATTATGTCTGTTCTCAAGTCCTGCCCCATATTCTCAAGGCTTGTAAATTTATTAGAAGCAATCGTGTTCCCAAGCAGCATTCCTGCTCCAAAAATAATTATTGTAAGAGCAAGCACAAGGGCATACTTCTGCCCGTTAAACCTTTTGGGATCTTCATAATCTCTTTTTTCTTTTTTTCCTGCCATTCTCTCATACAAAAAGAGTTTGTTTTATAAATATTTCCTAATATTCAACACGCTCCCTCCCAGTCATATGGGTGTCGGCTTTTTATTCTTGGTGCCCGGCTTTTTCACACCCCAAGAAACTCTTTTTCCTGTAAGCTTGTAGTAGAGGGCAACCAGCCACCAAAAGCTAAACATGAGCCAGTAGGCAATGACATAGAGGATATATGAAAAAACTATTTTCTGCTTTTCCTTTGAAATCTTAACAGCAATCACAATTATAAGGATGCCAATAATCATGGTCACAATCCCCATGATAAAAGGAGTGTTAATGTTTAACAGGAACAAGTCAGGGTCAAAATCAAACCTAAGGATGTCAAAATTAACAGCCTTTGCATATAAATAATAATCCCACAAGCCATCAAAGAATTTATACACAGTGTACACAAAGGACACTATCACAAGGGCGATGGATATAAAGGCAAGAGGGAGCACATACAAACCCAGGTTGCCCTGCTCCCTTGAGAAGAGCCTCTTGTAATCAATAACATTCATCATAAAGCCATGGTACCAGCGCCTTCTCTGGTGGTATAAGGTCTTGAAGTCCCTGGGACTAACAGTATATACATAAGCATCAACAGCATTCTCAATAATATAGTTGTGTGTCTGCATTCTGAGAGCAACCTCAATGTCCTCTGTCATATGGGCCTTTGTATAATTTCCATGCTTGTCAAAAAAGGCTTTTCTATAGATTGAGAAAGGCCCAGGCGTGACATGAATACTTCCAACCAGAGCAAACATCTTTCTGAAAAAGATTCCAACAGCATAC
>CBFDDS010000067.1:0-4905 GCA_965603625.1 Candidatus Woesearchaeota archaeon | reverse complement strand
AGGACAAATTCACAGGAAGTACTTTTGAAGGCGGTATTAGCATTAGACATTAAAGATAAAGATATTAATAAAACAAAAAAACTTATAAATAATTTAACTATTCCTAAGTGGTAATATGAAAAAACATGTTTTTTTGATTATTCTTGCACTACTAGTATTAGTTTTTAGTATGGCGTCTGTTTCTGCCCAGTGTGCTATTAGCCCAGGAATGGGACAGCCAGTCCTTCCTGACCTTGACTGCGATGGAGTGATTGATATGGAGGACAACTGCCCTTTCATACCCAATCCAAAGCAGAGAGATGCAGAGGGCAATGGGTTTGGAGATGCATGCGATTTATACATAGAAAGCATTACCACAAACCCAGCAGACTTTGTCTTCAATGGAAGGGCCTTCAACACCCATGTAACCCTTTACAACAACAGGGAACATAACCTCAGAAACCTGAAAGTAAGAGTGATCATCCCAGAGCTTGGAGTTGAATCTGTAAGATATGTTGATAATCTCGAGGTGTGCAGTGCACAAACAGTAGAGTTCTTTCTAAGAGCGCCCCTGTGCGTTCCAATGCATGATTATACAATAATTGTAGAAGCAAGTTTCATGAATCTATATAGTGAAACAGAAATAATTCCAGGGATAACAAGCATAAGAGTTATTCCAGACAAATATTGTGAAATGATTCTTCTCAACAACCAGACAATAGGAAACACCTTTATTGATGTTATGGAGATACAGGATGTCTACAAGGGCTCAGAATCTGTGTTTCCAATCAGGGTTTCCAACAGAGAGTTTACTGACAAGGAATACATCTTCACAGTGACCGGGCTTGACGGCTGGGGCAACTACAGGCTTGACCCTGGCAGCGTGGTTATTGTGCCAAGCGAGGGCGAGAGAACAGTAGACTTGTATGTGACTGCCTATAAGGATGCTCCTCCTGAGGAGAGGGTTTTTGTTGTGAGTATCCAGAGCGGAGAAGAGGTGCAGCGATTCCTGCTCATAGCAAGTATTAAGGAAAGTGGAGTAGTTGACAATAGCTATCTCTGGTTTTTTTCATTTAAAGTGCTGTTAATCGCAGGTATAATCGTCCTCTTGATAATTGGGCTTGTTATTGGTATCAGGAAGTACGTGAACAGTACTAAAGATAGGGAGAGTGTCCAATATTATTGAGCATATTATCGAATGTATCCTTTTTAACCACTCCAGAATGGTTAACAAACGAAAGCTTTATATATTATTTAGGACTTACCGAGAAGCATGAAAATGAATAAGCAAATCTTGATTGGAATCCTCTTTTTAAGCACAATTCTGCTGCTCAGCAACCTGTCCTTGGCAGACACAGCAGAGATTGAGGACACTGTTATTGATTATATCTCTTACAGGGAAGTCTTTGTTGACGATCCTGGTGTTATATATAAAATAAAAATAAGCAATACCGGAACAAGGGAAAAGGATTACACAGTTGTTCCTGATGCAGAGCTCATAAGGAGCATAGGAACCTATAGAATTGATCCTTCTGAAAAAATAACCCTGGCTCCAGAAGAGCGGAAAACCCTCTACTTCTACCTTTCTATTGAAAAAGAACTCACAGGAAGAATGGAGATTCCAGTAGAAGTAAGAAGCGGATTGGCAGAAACAACTCTTGAGCTGGTGGCAAGACCCATAGGGCCCTTCAAGGAACAAAGGCAGGGAAGCCCGGTAATAGTAACCATCTTCAAAATCATACTCATCATCCTTCTCGTCATAATAATAATTATTGCGCTCATCTTCTCTTTCAGAAAGGCAAGAAAGAAAGAAGGGGATGAAGAAGAGTTAGAGCCAGATTTTGACGAGGATGTCGAAACTTATTATTAATATCATAAAAAATATCATGAAAAAATTAGCATCATAAAAAACTAATTGGGGGAGTTAATATGAAAAAAATCATGGGACTAAAAAACTATCTGCCACTACTCATCCTGTTTGTACTCCTAGCTAGTCCTGTACAAGCAGCATTGATAGTAAACAAAGTAACAGATGAGTTCTCACTGGAAAGCCCCTATCCGCTTGTAAATGTAAAGGCTTGCCAGTGCAGCATGAGAACAGACATCTTAGAGGTGAAGAATATCGGTGATTTTGAGGCCTTGTTCACAGTAGAAATATACTCCCCTATAAGAGACCTCATCACTGTGAGCGATAACACCTTTGAACTTGTCCCAGGAGAATCAAATAAGGTATATGTATATCTTGATGTTCCTTGCCAAGAACCCCTAAACGCTTTCTATGTGGCAAGTGTGAGAACCAACTATGGAAGAAGCAAGGAAATTTATAAAGAAGTTATTTCAGAGAAGTGCCAGAACATCAAGTTCACCAGCAAGGTGCTTAATGATGAGATTCTGCCAGGAGACCTTATCACAATACAGATTGACCTGCAGAATGTTGCTGACTTCACAGACACCTTCAGGTTAATGCCAGAGCTATACCAAGAGCACACTGTTTTGAGCGAGGAAGAGGTAAGCTTGGCACCTGACGAGAAAACAACTCTTTTCATGTATGTGAGATATCCACTGTACGTCTATGGTCCAATAGACTATCCATTCATAATAACCTCTAAGAAAGGAGGAAACAGAGAAAGAGGAGTCGAGAGTTTTGTGATACAAAGGGACTATGACTTTGCTATCAAAACAGAGGACTTTGAGATAAGCGCATGCGAGGATGTCACTAAGAAAGCAGTGATAACCTTTACCAATCTTGCAAAGACTCCAAATATATACTATCTTAACCTAAAGGCGCCTGAGTTTGTAAGGCTCAGCCAAACCCAGCTTGACCTTGAAGCAGAGGAAGAAGACTCAATAAACCTGATAGTAACCCCAACACAAGCGGACGTTGGTGAATATGACATAACCCTCAGCGTAGGAACCGAATATGGTGACATGCACAAGATAAAGAACTTCAAGCTTATTGTCAGGGACTGCTTTGACTCAAGCATAACTATTGAAGATAAAGAAGGTGTGGTTTCTGATAAGGCATGCTGCGGACAAAAGACCTATACTCTTAATCTAAGAAATGATGGTTTGTACGAGGAAGCATACGAGATAATCGTGGACAGCCCAGGATGGGTTGAGGTTAAAGAAGAGGACCGGTTTGTAAAGGTAAGACCAAGCCAGAACATAAACGTCCCTTTAACCATAAACTTCCCATGCACAGACACAAGCCAGACAGCATTCGTGATTGTAAAGCAGCTAAGAGCACCGTATCAGACACATGAGATGCAGCTTGAGCTTGAGAGCCTGAGCAAGAGGAGCTGTTATAATGTTAACATGCTTCAGGATAAGTACAGAATTAACTACGACACCCATAGCATACCTATGCTGCTCCAGAACACCGGTCTAAAAGGAGGAGTCTATAAGCTAGAGCTAGGAGAACTTGAATCAAAGTTTGTGTACCTAGACCAGGAATCCATGGACTTTGAACCCGGAGAAATCAAGGTACTGCATGTGTATCCAAAGGATTACCAGGATTACAAGCAGGGAACCTATCTCAACAAGCTAACCCTCACCATAACCTTAATGGAAGAGGCAGAAGAGCTTGATATTGATTATCAGAGGCAGTTCTGGGTAGTGCTAAGAGACAAGAATTTTTTAACCAAAGCAATTGACTACATAAAAAACTTTAATTACTCAAGAATTGGCTTTTGCGGACTTGCAACTCTGATACTTGTGGGACTAGCAGGAGCAATGTTTATAGTAGTGCTTGTGTTTAGGTTCAAGAAAGACCTAAAGGTAAGGAGGATAAAAGCAAAGACCATTAAAGTGATAAAGGTTGTTAACATAAACCTAATCTTCCTCTTAATACTGGCAATCCTGGCCTTAATCCTAATAGGGAGCCCAAATACAAACAAGTTCTATGAGACGCCAAGTGATAACCTTTCACACCTGCAACATGAGTGGAAGCAGAATACACCATACCAGATAGACCTTGACCAGTACTTTGATGACCCAGACTTGGATGTGCTTAGCTACACAGCAAGCCAGCCCAACCATATACAGATAAGCATTGACGAAAGTATTGCCACCTTAAGGCCAGAGCATAACTGGGCAGGGCAGGAGTTCATAGTATTCACAGCCAATGATAATAAAGGCGGAGTAACAGACAGCCCGATAATGACCTTGAAAGTGCTGGAGAAAAGGCCCATAGGAGTAATCGGCTACTGGAACACCTACTGCAAGCACATAAATCTTATGTTGTTAATAGTGCTAATCCTGCTTGTACTGCTCTTCTTTGACATTCTGGAAGAGAAAGGGTATAATTATTACAGACCCGGAAAGAACAACAAGAAGAAAGGCAGAAAAAAGAAGAAATAAATTATTTTATTTTTACTCTTTCTTGTTATTCATCTTATTATTTATCTTGTTATCTGTTTAATCTCTAAGAAAAAATCTCAATAAACACATGCTTGGCCATGTCCTCTTTTCTCTTAATATTCCTAATCTTCCTCGCAAGGGTTGAGTATTTAAAGACAGGTGCTTAATAATCGTGCCGTCAACAGCATAAAAGTACTTTTCTACAGGAACACTCACAATTTGCATGCATCTAATCTTCAGGAAGGAGGTTTAAATAGTTTTCTGTTAATGAAGAGCATCATAAGGGCTCTCAACACCAAGCAAAACAGGCCTAGCCAGGTGAACATAAACCATGGTAGTCTCAGCGCTATTATGCCCTAAGAGAGGCTGAACAGCACACACATCATAACCATTCTCAACAAGATGAGTAGCAAAGCTATGCCTTAAAGTATGAGGGTGAACATTCTTTTCAATACCAGCTCGAACAGCAGCATGCTTAACAATCTCCTGAACACTCCTAACAGAGAGATGAGAATTCTTCCATCCAATAAACAAGTAATCATGAGCCTTGCAATAATTCTCAACATA